>DASWMP010000130.1:0-19618 GCA_036399695.1 Thermoanaerobaculia bacterium
CGTGTAAAAGAGCGGTGGCGTTCGCCACCGCACTCCAAGAAGTCACCTTTTCCCCGCTCGCGCGACTCTGTGAGCATGAAGACACTACTCCTCGTTCTTGCGCTCCTCGTTGCCTCCGCCGCCCAGGGTGCCTCCTTCACCGCCACCGTCGAAGGGAAAGGCCGGCCGATGATCCTCATCCCCGGGCTCAGCTCTCCGGCGTCCGTCTGGGACGGCACGGCCGCGCATTTCCGTGACCGTTACGAGATCCATCGCCTTCAACTGGCAGGCTTTGCCGGTGCGGCGGCCATCGACGGGCCGCTCCTCCCGACGGTCCGCACCGAGCTGGCCGCCTACATCCGCGAGCACAAGCTCGAGAAGCCGGTGATCATCGGCCATTCCCTCGGCGGCTTCATGGCGCTGTGGCTGGCCTCGTCCGAGCCCGGCCTCGTCGGACCCGTGATCTCCGTCGACGGCCTCCCGGCCCTCGGCGCGCTGATGAACGCCACGCCCGAGCAGGCCGAGGGGATGGCGAAATACATGGCCTCGCAGACGGCGGAACAGTTCGCGATGTCCACGCGTATGAGCATGGCGACGATGATCACCTCGAAGGATGAGCTCGAGCGGATGACCGCCGCGGCCGTGAAGAGCGATCCGGCGACGGTCGGCCGCGCCATGAAGGAAGTGCTGACCACCGACCTGCGCGCCGACATGGCCAAGGTCAAGGCCCCGCTCCTTCTCATCGGTGCCGGCGACACGGCCGCTCCGTACGAGCAGCAGCTCGCGAGCGCGAAGAAGGCCCGCGTCGTCATGGCCAAAACGTCGAAGCACTTCGTCATGCTCGACGCCCCCGATTTCTTCTACACGACGATCGAGGACTTCCTGCGATGAATGACGTTGCCCTGGCCGCTGCCGGAGATCGCGATGCGTTCGGACGCCTCATCACTGCCTACGCCGGGACCGTCACGTCCATCGCTCTGGCCATCGTGCGCGACTTCAGCGCCAGCCAGGACGTGGCCCAGGATGTCTTCCTCGTCGCCTGGCGCGACGTCCGGAAGCTGCGCAACCCGGACAGTTTTCTCCCGTGGGTGCGCCAGGTGACGCGGAACCGTGCGTACTCGTGGCTGCGCGAGCAGCGACCGTCGGTCCGCGATGCCGACGCCGTGCTGGCGGCGGTGGTCGACTCCCGGATGACGGCGCCGGAACGGCTCGAGCGGGACGAGCAGCAGCGGCTCGTGGCCGACGTCATCGATTCCCTGCCGGACGACGCCCGCGAAGTCATCACTCTCTATTACTCGGAAGGGAGGTCGGCCAGGCAGGTGGCCGACCTCCTCGGCATCTCCGAGGTGGCGGTCAAGAAGCGGCTGTCGCGGGCGAGGGAACGGATCCGCGAGGACCTGCTGGAGCGCTTCGGCGAAACCGTCCGCCGCGCCGCGCCGGGGGCCGCGTTCACGGCGACGGTGCTGGCGTCTTTGACGTTCGTGGCGCCGGCGGCCTCCGCGGCGACGGCCGGCGTGGCGGCGAAAGTCGCCGGCGGCTCGAAGGTCCTGGCGATCTTCCTCAGCGCCCTCCCGGGCATGATCCTCGGCAACCTCGGCGTCTTCTACGGCCTCCGCAAGCACCTGAAGCTCGCCAAGAGCGAAACGGAACGGCAGGAACTGCGCCGCTACGGCAAGCAGACCATGACCGCCGTGACGCTGGCGGCGCTCGGGTTCGGCGTGGCCGGGGTGTTCGACAGTGTGGTGGTGCTGGTGCTGAACCAGCTCTGGTTCCTCGTGGCCCTGACGTGGCTCTGCATGGTGCGCTTGCCGCGCATCACGGGACGCCCGCTGGAAATGAAGAACTGGGCAGGATGGGTGGTCGGGGTGACGCTGAGCACCGCCACGGTGGTGTACGCGGCCATGACGCTGGTGTAGTTTGGAGTGCGGCAGCGCCGCTGCCGCACTCCATACTCATCTCACACCCGATCCGGGTAAACCTCCGCAAGTTGCGGTGGCAACTCACCCTTCTGCCCCAGCGACTTCTTCAGCTCCCCGGCGTTCACGATGGCCTGGCCTCTGAAGTGGTTGTTCGTCACCACGTACGTGTCCTTGTTCTGAGCCATCGACTCGATCCGTTCCACCCACGGCTCGAGCTCCTTCTGCGAGTACAGATAGTTGTAGCGTTCCCACGACTCCTCGTGGGCGAACCACTTCTCGTAGTTCCGGCCGTGGAGGCGGGCGTAGCCGATCGGGCCCGAGACCGTGTCGGCCGGTTTGACCGAATTGTCGAAGAGGGGCTGGTCGACGTTCACCCAGCTCACGTCGTGCTCGTCGAGAAAGTCGATGAACTCTGGCGTCTGGAACGTCGAGTGGCGGACCTCCAGCGCTTTCGGGTAATCGTCGAAGGCCTTGAACAGCTTCGTCAGCCGCTCCTCCGCCTCGGGGGAGCTCTTGAACGACCAGGGGAACTGCAGCAGGATCGCGCCGAGGCGGTCCGCTTCCATCAGAGGGTCGAGATAGTTCCGGAAGGCTTTGAGCTCGTCGTCTGCCAGCTTCGCTTTTTCGTGCGTGAAGCGGCGGAAGACCTTCGTCGTGAACTTGAACTCAGGGTTCTCCGACACGCGGCGTACCCACGACTTCGCGTGCGTCGGCGGCGGGATTCGGTAGAAGGGTGAGTTGATCTCGATCGTGTCGAAAAACGACGCCAGATAGGCTAGATGGTCGAATTTAGAGCCGTGCGGTGGATAGACGGTGCCTTCCCAATCGGTGTAGCTCCACCCGGCGGGACCGACGCGGACGCGGTGTTTTTTCTTGGCCATTGCTTATTTGTAGTTAAGCGTAAGTCGTTGCCTTCAAAGGAAAAACTATGCTAAAACCTCTCCCATCGAATCCAATGCGAGTTCCCCTTCAGCCCTGCAGCGTGCGTTTGGGTCTCGTACTGTCTTCGGTAGAAGGGGGTCGATTCGCGAACAACTACTCGTCGTGATCCCAATTGCGGGGGCGAGGTCGCGGCCCCCCGCACGTGCTCAGCGCTGCGGCAATACCAAAGGTAATTCCAGGTAACAATCTTTAGGAGATCAAGGCTTCATGGACACTTTCAACGACAAGTCCCTCAACTGTGCCGACTGCGGACAGGAATTCGTGTTCAGCAGAAACGAACAGGCTTTTTACGCTGAGCGCGGTTTCACGAACGAGCCCAAGCGCTGCAAAAACTGCCGTGACAAGCGAAAGACGGCCCGCGACGGCAACGGTGGCGAATCCCGTTCCGGCGGCCGCTCGATGGTGAGCGTTACCTGCGATAGCTGCGGCATCGCGACCGAAGTGCCGTTCACCCCGGTCAGCGGCAAGCCCGTCTACTGCCGCGACTGCTACAACTCGCGCCGCTCCAATTCACGCCCCTCCTCCTGGGCGTAGGTTCACAGCAACGCACAGTCCAGGACGGCGAGTCGTCACGGCTCGCCGTTTTTGTTTTGTTAGAATGCGCCCGCTTTGGCGCGACCACCTCTCCCTCCTGCCGTCGACGACATCCTCGATCTCGTCGGCAACACCCCGATGCTCCGCCTCAAGCGGATCACCGGTCCGAACGACGCCGACATCTACGTCAAGCTGGAGATCTTCAATCCCGGCTTCTCGGTCAAAGATCGTCTCGGCGTCGGCATGATCACGCGCGCCGAGCAGGCCGGCCACCTGAAGAAGGGAGGCACGCTCATCGAGCCGACGGCCGGCAACACCGGCATCGGCCTGGCCCTCGCCGGGGTGCAGATGGGCTACCGCGTCATCCTCTGCGTCCCGGAGAATTTCTCGATCGAGAAGCGCGAGGTGATGCGCGCCCTCGGCGGTGAAGTCATCCTCACGCCGAAAGACGGCGGGATGAAGGCCGCGATCGCCAAGGCGCAGGAGCTGGCCGAAACGATCGAAGGGGCTTACGTCCCGCAGCAGTTCGCGAACCCCTTCAACGCCGAGGCGCATTACGAGACCACCGGGCCCGAGATCTGGCAACAGATGGAAGGACGCGTCGACGCCTGGGTCGCGGGCGCCGGCACGGGCGGCACCTTCAGCGGCGTGGCCCGCTACCTCCGCGAGCACAACCCCGACGTCCACTGCGCAATCGTCGAGCCGCAGGGCTCCATCCTCAAGGGCGGCGAAGCGGGTCCGCACGAGGTCGAGGGGATCGGCGCGTCGTCGTTCATCCCGCCGGTGCTCGACATGTCCCTCTCCAACGAAGTCATCCAGATCGACGACGATCCGGCCTTCGACATGGTGGCCCGGCTGGCCCGCGAGGAAGGCGTCCTCGGCGCCAGTTCCGCCGGCGCCAACGTGGCCGCCGCGTTGCAGGTCGCGCAACGCCTCGGCAAAGGCAAACGCGTCGTCACCCTCATCCCCGACGCCTCCGAACGGTACATGTCGAAAGGCATCTACTCGAGGTGGCGGCCACGAACGGAGGATTGAGGATTGTGAATTGAGGACTGAGGATTGCTCCGCTACGCGTCGTGAAGCGAAGCAATCCTCAATCCTCAATCTTCAATTCTCAATCCGCGAGCTGAAAGCGAGCGCACATATGGGTTTTTCAACCGATTGCATCCACGCCGGGCAGGAGCCCGAGCCGCAAACCGGCGCCGTCACGGTGCCGATCTTCCAGACGTCCACCTACGTCCAGCCGGAGCTCGGCCGCCACAAGGGCTACGAGTACGCGCGGACGAAGAACCCGACCCGCTCGGCGCTCGAGGCGAACCTCGCGGCACTGGAGCGCGGCAAGTACGCGCACTGCTTCGCCTCCGGCATGTCGGCGACCGACACGGTCTTCCGCATGCTGAGCAGCGGTGACCACGTCATCGCCGGCGAGAACATGTACGGCGGGTCGTTCCGCCTCTTCTCGCGCGTGCTGGAGCGCTACGGGCTGCAGTTCACGTACGTCGACACGTCGAACGTCGAGAACCTGCGCGCGGCGATGCGCCCGGAGACGAAGATCGTCTTCCTGGAGACGCCGACGAATCCGATGATGACCGTGACGGACATCCGCGCCTGCGCCGAAGTCGCGCACGCCGGCGGTGCGCTGGCCGTCGTCGACAACACCTTCTGCTCCCCTTACCTGCAGCGCCCCATCGAGCTGGGCGCCGACATCGTCGTGCACTCCACGACGAAGTTCCTCAACGGCCACTCCGATTCGGTCGGCGGCGTCGTCGTCTCCAACAGTGACGAGGTGGCGGAGAAGATCGGCTTCCTGCAGAACGCCGTCGGCGCGATTCTGTCGCCCTTCGATTCGTTCCTCATCCTGCGCGGCGTCAAGACGCTGGCCGTACGCATGAAGCGCCACGAGGAGAACGGCGTAGCCATGGCGAACTACCTCGCCAACCATTCGAAGGTGAAGAAGGTCTACTACCCCGGCCTGCCGGACCACCCGCAGCACGAGCTGGCGAAACGGCAGATGAACGGCTTCGGCGCGCTGATCTCGTTCGAGCTCGGCTCCTACGACAACGCCAAGAAGTTCCTCGACCGCGTCCGTCTCTGCTCCCTCGGCGAATCCCTCGGCGGCGTCGAGACCCTCATCTCCCACCCCGAGACCATGACCCACGCCTCCGTCCCCATCGAAACCCGCAAACGCCTCGGCATCACAGGGGGGCTGGTGCGCATCTCGGTGGGGATTGAGGACCTCGAGGACCTGATCGCCGATCTCGAGAACGCCTTCGACGGAGTGTAGTCACAGGGAACGATGGGACCTATGGGACCTATAGGACCTATGGGACACATGGGAAGCGCTACGCTACACTCGGGAGCGTGTTCGAGATTGACGACGCGCTCCCGGGCGCGGACCTGATCCGCGAAGGTCTGCGCGACCTGGAGGCGGGGATCACCGAATCGGTCCCCGCGCTCCTCGTGCTGGTCGGCGCCCCGCGCCTGCGGCGCATCGGGCTGGACGTCCCGGACACGCCGTTCTTCCCCGAGGATCACCTGTACCAGCTCTTGGTCAGCGAACATGGTGACGCCGCTCATTCGCGCTACAACGCCTTGATCCGCACGCTCGTGAGCTTCGAGCGGGCTGCCGAATGCGCGAGCCATTAACCGAGGAACGCCTCCGTGAGTTCATGCGCCTCCTCGGGCGCGAATCCGCGGCGGAGGGGCGAATCTACCTCACTGGTGGTGCATCGGCCCTGCTGTTCGGCTGGCGCCCGAGCACGCTCGACGTTGACCTGGCCATCGTGCCCGAGAACAACGCCGTGCTGCGCGCGATCCCCCGCCTGAAGGAGCAGCTCAACGTCAACGTGGAGCTGGCCTCGCCGAGCGATTTCATCCCCGAGCTGCCGGGATGGCAGGACCGGAGTCCGTTCATCACACGCGAGGGGAAGCTGTCGTTCCACCACTACGACTTTTACGCCCAGTGCCTGTCGAAGATCGAGCGCGCCCACCGCAAGGATCGCGCGGACGTGGAGATGATGCTCGCCCAGGGCCTGGTGGACCGCCGCCGGCTGCTGGCGCTCTTCGGACAGATCGAGCCGGAGCTGTACCGCTATCCGGCGCTGGATCCGGCGAGTTTCCGCCAGGCCGTGGAGGCGATCGCAGGAACGGCGTAGCTGCCGCCGCGAACGTACAATGTGCGGCGCATGCAGCTTCCGCTACTCGTCGTCGTGGCCGCGTACCTGCTGGGGTCGATTCCGTTCAGCTTTCTCGTCGTGAAGGCGGTGGCCGGGAAGGACATCCGGCTGCAGGGGAGCCGGAACGTCGGGGCGACGAATGTGGCGCGGACGGTGGGGAAGTTGCCGGGGATCATTGCCCTGGTGCTGGACGGTGCGAAAGGCTGGGGAGCGGTGGCGCTGGCGCGCGCGCTCGTCTCCATGCAGGCGTGGCCGTTTCAGCCGGGCACGAGGCCGTGGGAGTCGCGTGAGTTCTGGATTGCGCTGGCGGGCCTGATCGCCGTCCTCGGGCACATGTTCCCGCTCTGGCTGAAAGGTCATGGCGGCAAAGGGGTGGCGACGGCGACGGGGGTCTTCCTGGCGCTCGATCCGCTGGTCGTGGCGGCGGCGCTGCTGGTGTTTGCGATCGTGCTGCTGGCGCTGCGGTACGTGTCGCTGGCGTCCATCGTGAGCGCGGCGTCGATTCCGGTGTTCTTCCGGTTCATGACGACGAACGCACCGTTCTGGCGCATCATCGTCAGCATCCTCATCGCCATCGCCATCATCATCAAGCACCACGAAAACATCTCCCGGCTGGTAGCCGGGACGGAGCGGAAGCTCGGGCAGAAGAAGGAGGAGCAGCGATGAAGATCTCGGTCATCGGCGCCGGCTCGTTCGGGACGGCCATGGCGATCATTGCCGGCCGCGCGGGGAACGACGTCCTGCTCTGGGCTCACGACCCGAAGGTCGCGGACTCGGTCCGCGAGGCGGGGGCGAATCCGTTCTATCTGCCGGACATCCCGCTCGGCGAGCGGGTGAGCGTCACGAACGACCTCCGCGAGATCGCCGCGTTCAGCGACGTCTTCTTCATGGTGGTCCCGAGCCATCACTTCCGCGGCGTGCTGAGCGAGCTGGAGTCGTACCTCGACCGCCCCGTGCAGGTGATCTCGGGGACGAAGGGGATCGAGAACGCGACGCTGGAACGGATGTCGGAGGTCACGGCCGCCGTACTGGGCCCGAAGCTCGGCGCGTTCGCGGCGCTGTCGGGGCCGACGTTCGCGCTGGAGACGGCGAAAGGCGATCCGACGACGGCGGTGATCGCGTCGCACGATGCCGCATTCGCCGAGGAGTTGCAGCATGTGCTGTCGTGCGCTTCCTTCCGGCTGTACAGCACGACGGACGTCGTCGGAGTCGAGCTGGCCGGCTCGCTGAAGAACGTCATCGCCATCGCCGCGGGCGTGCTCGAAGGGCTCGGGCTCGGCTCGAACACGAACGCCGCCCTCGTCACGCGGGGCCTGCACGAGATGACGCGCCTGGGGATGGCGCTGGGCGGGAGGATGGAGACGTTCGCCGGCCTGGCCGGGATGGGGGATCTGCTGCTGACGTGCACCGGCGCGCTGTCCCGCAACCGCAGCGTCGGCGTGCAGCTCGGCCGCGGCAAGCGGCTGGACGACATCCTCCGCGAATCGCGGCTCGTCGCCGAGGGGGTCCGCACGTCCAAGTCCGCCAAAGAGCTGGCCGCGCGCCACAACATGGACATGCCCATCACCAGCGAGATGTACCGCGTGCTCTACGAGGATGAGAGCCCGCGCAATGCCATCCAGCGGCTGATGTCACGGTCGCTCAAGGCCGAAGCCGCGCGGTAGTGGGGGCGATTTCCCTTTCCGATTTCCGGGTTGCTTCGCTGCGCGGTGAGCATCGCCCGGCGCAGCCATAGGTCCGATCGGTCCCATCTGTCCTATAGGTCCCATCGTTCCCTGTACCGCACCGCGCAAATCCCCGCCGGCACACCGTAGCAGAGCCCATACACCACCCACGCCGGTGCCCCCTGGTACAGCAGGTAGGAGAACGGCGCACACAGCGCCACCCACACCCACCCGCTGCGCTCCATGAGCGCGGCCGGCAAAAGCGCCAGCCAGTACCAGGGGTGAATGGTGGGGGAGCAGAGCAGCAGAATCCCGATTGATGCGGCCACGGAGCGCCGGTAAACCGCGATCAGCGCCAGCGCCGTCACGCCGAGTACGGCCCGGGTCACGAAATCGCTGTACAGATGGCGGTACACCACGTCGGAGATCAGCTCGAACCGCAGCGGGTGCGCGGTCCACAGCTCTTTCAGCGGCAGCCGGTCCACCACCGCAAAGACCAAGTCATAGAACGGCGAGTTGAAGATCCAGCGTGTGGCGTAGTCGCGCATCCCCGGCATCACCGGCCCGCTGACGACGAACGGCACCACCGGCACCAGCAGCGCCAGCGCGAACCCCAGCGCAAAACGCGAGCGCCTCCCCGAACGCAGCAGCAGCGCCGGCACCGCCACGATCGGGATCACCTTCACGCCGACAGCCATCGCCGCGGCCACGCCCGAATCGCGCAGCAGCGCGACGCCCACGAACATCGCCACCGCCGCATCCACGTGCGCGCTCCAGGTGCCTTCGAACAGCAGCAGCGGAAACGTCGCGTAGAGCAGCGCCAGCTTCGGTGTCCCGCGCAACAGCCACAGCACGATCAGGTCACACCCGATGAGCAGCAGCCGCCAGACGAGCAGCGGCCGGAAGAGGAGAAACAGCAACTGCGCGTGCGGCGGATAGATCGTCCGGATCTCCGGATGGTTGATCGTCGCCGGCGCACCGAGCTCGCGCGGCGAAAATAGATACGGGTTCGTCCCCGACGCCAGCACCTGCCCGTCCCACAGATAGCGATAGACGTCCCCCGAAAGCCGCGGCTCCACGAAGAACAGCAGCGCCCGCAGCAGCAGGGCGATGAGGACGACGTGTGCGAAAGACGTTGCCGGTTGGGTGGCGAGCGTTGTCCGTTGTCCGGTGTCCGTTGTGCGTGCTGGCGCATGGCGGTCGTGCAGCGGAGCACGGGCAACGGACAACGGACAACGGACAACGCCCCACGCCAGCACCGCCCACGCGACCGCCGCCGCCGCATACGCGGCCACGAAGGGCACGTGCGGCGCGAGCCCGACGGAAGCGAAGAGTAGAATCAGCGCCGCGCCATGAGCCTTGCGGATGCCGCCGTCCTCGCGTCGTACTACCTCACGCTGGGCGTGCTCACGGTCTACAGCGTCCATCGACTCCACCTGATCAGTTTACGTCGCCGCCACGCGCCTCCTCAGCGGGCCACGGAGCTGACGCGCTGGCCCTCGGTGACGGTGCAACTGCCGCTGTACAACGAGCCGAACGTCGCCGCCCGTCTCATCGACGCCGTCTGCAGCATCGGCTACCCCGGCGCCCTCGACGTGCAGGTGCTCGACGATTCGAACGACGCCACCACCTGCATCGCCGCCGGGCGCGTCGCCCACTGGCGCGCCCGAGGCGTGCGCATCGAGCACATCCGCCGCGAGACGCGCGACGGCTACAAGGCCGGCGCCCTCGCCCACGGCCTGCGCCTCTCGCACGCCGAGCTCCTCGCTGTCTACGACGCCGACTTTGTCCCGCCGCCGGACGTCCTCACGCGCATGGTCCCGTACTTTGCGGACGCGCACGTCGGCATGGTCCAGGCGCGGTGGGGGCACCTGAACCGGGAGCGCTCCATCCTCACGCGGGTGCAGGCGCTCTTCCTCGACGCCCACTTTGCCGTCGAATCGGCGGCACGCAACTTCGGCGGACGTTTCTTCAACTTCAACGGCACCGCCGGCATCTGGCGCCGGGAAGCGATCGAAGACGCGGGGGGCTGGTCGGCCTCGACGCTCACCGAAGATCTCGACCTGTCGTACCGGGCGCAGCTCGCCGGCTGGCGCTTCGTCTTCCTCAACGACGTGGTCGTCCCGGCGGAGTTGCCGGCAGCGCTGAGCGGCTTCCAGCAGCAGCAGCACCGCTGGGCCAAAGGCTCGATCCAGACCGCCCGCAAGCTGGCCGGCCCGATCCTCGGCAACGACGTCCGACGGGCCATCAAGACCGAAGCGCTCTTCCACCTGACGAACAACTCGGCGTACCTGCTGACGCTCGTCCTGGCCCTGCTGATCGTTCCTTCGATCGTCATCCGCCAGCGCCTCGGCATCCTCTGGACGTACGGCTTCGATCTCCTGTTCTTCACGCTCTCGACCGGTTCCGTGCTCTGGTTCTACGTCGAAGGGCAGCGCTGGGCCGGCCGCCCCCGCCCGAAGCTGCGCGAGCTGCTGGCCGTGCTGCCGGTCGGCGTCGGCATGTCCGTCCGCAACGCCGCGGCCGTGCTCGAAGGGCTCGTGCAGCAGGGGGGCGAGTTCAAGCGGACGCCGAAGGAAGGTGTTGGCGGTTGGCAGTTGGCGGTTGGCAGTGGAACCGTTCCTCCACCCGGTGAATCGCTTCCACTGCCAACTGCCAACCGCCAACTGCCAACTCTCCCCTACGGGGAAATGGCTCTGGCCCTCTTCTTCGCCGCGGCGTTCGTCATGTTCGTGGCGGCACGGCAGTGGATCTCGCTGCCCTTCCTGGGCGTCTTTCTCAGCGGCTACGGCTACGTGGCCTTTCAGGCGCTGAAGGAGCGTCTAAGCTCAGCGGCTACAGTCGTTTAGCGCCATCCAAAGATGGCCGCTCCCTTGCAGTTGAAAGAGGCAAGGAGACACGCACTATGTGGACCTTTTTGAAACGACTTTTCCTGTTCCGGGTAGGCCAGAAGACCTCGCGCGGCATGGCTCGCGCCGTCGGTCTCGGACGTCTCGGGATGATCGTTGGACTCATCGGCGGGTACCGCTACATGCGGCGCAACTCGCACACGTACTAACGTCAACAGTCAGACAACTCAGCCGCAACTCAGCCGCAACTCAGCAATGGCCCTCTCCGGCTCCGCGCCGGGAGGGCCGTTGTTCGTTAGGATGTCATCCACATGCATCGTCCCAATCTTGGAGAAATGCTCGTTCAGGCGAATCTGATCGACGAAGTGCAGATGCAGATCGCCCTCGCGGAGCAGAAACAGAGCGGCAAGCGCTTCGGCTCGACGCTCATCGAACTGAAGTTCATCGACGAAAACGTTCTCGCCGCCTTCCTCTCGAAGCAGATCGACGTCCCCTGCATCAGCCTCCTCCACATCGAGATCCCGAAGAAGGTCCTGCGCAAGATGAACCGCGCCCTGGCCCTCGAATGCAAAGCCATCCCGGTCCGCGTCGATACCGACAGGCTGGAAGTGGCGATGGTCGATCCGACGGACGTCGATCTGGTGATCAAGCTGGAGAAGCACGTCGGCATGACGGTCTCACCCCTCATCGCCCCGGAGAGCTCGATCGCCATGGTGATCGAAAGGTGCTACCCGGAGGAGGTGCTGGGAGACGACACGATGTCGTTCCGCCCCCGCGCCGCCCGCACCTCTGCCAACGACCCGGTCTTCTGGGACCTCATCGCCGAACTCGACAGCGGTGACCTCGACCAGCGCCTCACCAACATCGAGCAAAGCCTCGACCGCATCTGGGTCCTGCTGGAGAAGGTGCTGCGGACGATGGAGGCACGGGAAGGCGTGCAGAGGGAAAGATGAGAAGCGCTCAACGTGGGACAGACAGGAGTGTCTGTCCCACATCCCCCTACTGCGGCTTCGTCGCCTCCGGCTGCGATCCTGCCCGCTCGTCCTGGTCGGCCACGTCGGGGTCGACGTCCATGAAGCCGTTCTCTTCGGCCTCGGCGGCGCGCATCTTCCGCTGGCGCTCCTGCTCGTCCTTCTTTTTTTTCTCTTCGGCGAGCTGGGCGGCGGTCTTCTGCGGGCGTTCGTTGGCCGGCGGCTCGACGACGGACGCGCCGGACTGTGGCGGCTCGGCCGCGGGGCGGATCGGCTCCTGCGTGGCGGTGGTGGTCCAGTGAGCGTCCTGGAACTGCTGGAGGTTGTCGTTCGTGATGACGAACGCCGGCTTCTTGTTCAGCCGGTTCGTCCGCTTGGCGGCCGCGACCAGAGGGGAATCGTACTGGGCCGGCTGCGCTCCGGCCGGAGGAGCTGGCGGGGGAACGTCACGCTTGAGCCTGGGAGCGTCCGTCGATTTTGTCGCCGTTGCGGCCGGTTTTGTAGCAGACTTCCGGTCAGCAGAGCTGACGGGCTGCTCGGCGTTACCGGGCTTCTTCTCGGCCGCGCCGAGAGAGAGGGCCACGAATGTCGCGGTCGTCAGAACCAGCAATTGTTTGATCACAGAGCCTCCGGGTTCAAAAGTCTAATGCGGTGGGTCAGTCGCGCAATTTCCGCGACGCCCCGAATCTTGCATTTTTGGCCAGAGCACGATGTCGCCTGAGCTCCTTCTCGAGAGGTTCGGTTATCTCGCCATCTTCATTGGCTCCTTCCTCGAGGGGGAAGCGATTCTCGTTGCCGCCGGCTTTTTCGCGCTTCGCGGGTATCTGGACATCTTCTGGGTGGGGACGATCGGCTTCCTCGGCGCCTATGTCGGCCACCTCTTCTGGTTCTGGCTCGGCCGCCGCTACGGCCTGAGCCTCCTCGACCGCTTTCCCAGGATGAAGAAGCACCTGGGGAAGAGCATCCGTCTGTTCGAGCGCTACGGCGCCACCGCCATCATCATCACGCAGTGGCTCTACGGCCTGCGCATCACCTGCGCCGTCATCATCGGCATGTCGCGCATCGGCATCATCAAGTTCCTCATCTACCAGGCCATCAGTTGCCTCATCTGGGCCGTGGCCATCACCGCCGCCGGCTACTACTTCGGCTACGCCATCGAATCACTCCTCGGCCGCGCCGAGCACATCGAAAAATGGGGCCTCGGCGCCATCGTGCTGATCGCCGTGGCTTTCTTTATCTACCACCAGTGGAAAGAGCGGCGGGCGAATGCCACGTAGCGCGCGCTCCGCGCTAAAACCGCGTCGCCGTCGTCACCACGCCCTGCTGCGACTCATAGTTCGTGGCCCGGTAGTTCGACATCAGCGCCAGCCGCACGAAGACCTTCCGGAAGCCGATCGGTCCGGCGACTTTGACTTCGAAGCCGGAGGGGAAGCCGGGCTTCGCGGCGTCGGCCTGGGCGTAGGCGAAGACGGGGTGGCGGATGGGGAACGCCGGGCGGGAGGTCGGGCGGAAGGTGACGGAGTAGTCCATGCGTCCCGAGATCCGGCCGCCGCGCATTTCGGGGAGCATGGTCTTACTCTCGGCGATGGCGATGGTGGGGCGTGCGAGCGGCGGGTTGAACGTGCCGTCCTTCGCTTCGTTCAGGTCGTAGAAGGCATTGCCGAGGGGCTGGGCGGGGTGCCAGGCGCGCTGGATGCCGTAGCCGAGGAGCTGGTTCGTGACGCGGGTGAGCTGGGCCGGGGTGAGCGTCGAGAGCTGGAAGTAATCGGCGTACTCGCCGCTCGCGGCGCGCACCAGATCCAGATACCAGCCGGCGCCGCCGAAGTTGCGGCTCGTGTTCCGCGAGAGAAAGAAATACTCGAAGCGGTAGCGGTCGATCGGCAGCTCGATCTCCGGCGTGGCGTTGTTGGTGTCGTGGTCGTACAACACCGGCTTGTTCGTACCCTCGAGCGGCGCGAGCGAGCGGACGATCAGCAGCGAATTGCCGGTGCGGCGCGCCGTCCCCGTGCCGGTGTCGGGGTTCAGAGCCGGGTCGGGATCGAAGACCGGCAGCAGTGAATTCGGCATCACCGGCGTCGTGGCCGGGATCTGCAGCGCGGCGCGGTACTCGTTGCCGGCCGTGTCGTCCTGATACGCCGTGGCCGACTGCAGCAGCTCCACGTAGACCTGGTTCACCGCGCGTTGCGTCATGATCGTCAGGTCGTTGTGGCTCTCGTTGAACATCGCCGTCTGCAGCGTCTCCTCGATGAGCGTGTAGACGACGATCATCAGGCCGCTGACGAGCGCCAGCACGACGACCACTTCCATCAGCGAGAAGCCCTGTTCTCTTTTCATCGTTACCTCTTGATGAAGGCCGTGTACTGGTGGAAGGAGTAGTGGAGCGGGAGCCCTTCGCGATACGCCTCCACGCGGATCACGTAGTTGCCGGCCGGGAACGACGCCGCCGGCGTGCTCCAGTTGTACGACGTCGCCGCCAGCAGCCGCGCCGCGACCGGCTTGCGGCCGAGCTCCGTCACCGGCGTGTTGTCCTGCATGTAGAGCCACGTGCGGCCGTTGTCGCGGCTGTACAGGACCGCGAAGCGGACGCTCGTGTCGTCCGTGAAGCCGTTCGGGTACGACGGCGTGTATTTCAGCCCGTCCCAGCGGCGCCACTGCAGGTCCCAGGCGACGCTCACGGTCGCCGGGTTGTTCAGCTCCACGTTGGGATTCGGCGTGCTGATGACGATGCGCGGCAGCTCGCGGACGCGGCTCGGATCGGGCTGCCCGGACGTCTGATACAGCCCGCCGGCCATGTAGCTCTGGATCAGGCTCAGGAACGACCAGCGGGCGATGAAGGCCGTGCCCGACTCGCCGGTCGGCGAGAGGCCGTTCACCACGACGAAGGCCGTATTGCCGCTGGAGTCGCGCTGCGTGACCAGCGAGCTGCCCGGGATGTTCGCGGCGTTCCTGTAGTAGCGCGCCAGGATCGACAGCGTCAGCGAGCCGCCGTACGCCTGCTGCAGGAAGTGATCGGGGTTCATCCCGGTGTCGTTCACGTTGATGTTGAACGGCCGGTTGTTCGCGATCGAGTCGGCGAGCGGGATCTTGTACGTGGCGGCGATGGCGCTGCCGTCCGTGTCCAGCGTGGCCGTGGCCGTGCCGGCGCTGGCGTACGAGTGATGGAACGTCGACGACGCCGTGCCGCTCCAGAAGTAGGACGTGCTGCCCCGCTCCGCGGTGCGGCGCGAGGCCGGCTCGAAGGCCGTCCCGGCCGGCAGGTTCGCCGTGACCTGTTCGCGCAGCACGCGGCGGAAGCGTCCGGCCGTCGTGCCGGTCGGCAGGTTGCCCACCGCTTCGTAGCCGGTTGCGCCGGTGAAGGAGCTGTCGGGATACAGCTCGCCGAGCCACGACATCCCCCACCAGTAGCCGCTGGCCGGCTGCGCCGCGCGCACGAGCTTCACGCCGCCGTAGAAGCCGGAGTTCGCCGGGATCTGAGTGCGGGTGATCGACTGTTCGTTGCGCGTGCCGCCGGTGCCGGTGTACGGCTTCGACGAGACCGGGATGCTGTTCGGGAAGCCGTTGTCCGTGTCGTAGCCGATCTCATTGCCGATGCCGACGTAAAAGTACGAGAAGCCGGTCATCGTCGTGTAGATGGCCCGCGAGCGGACGATGGCCGAACGGAAGATCTGGAACACGCGCGACATGTCGATCTCGACTTCGTCGGACCAGCCGTCGTTGTCGTAGGTGGCGTCGGCCGCGTGGTTCTTGACGCCGTAGTACGTCCCGCCGTTTTCGGCGGTGGCCAGGTACGACCAGCCGGGCCAGAAGCTGGCGGCGTTCACCTCCACGTCCGGATTCGGCGCCGTATCGAGCATGTGGAAGTCGTCGAAGTAGCGGTTGTAGCCGAGGCCCAGCGGGTTCGCCAGTGCCATCCCGGAGTTGCCGTGCGGCATCTTCGAATCGGCGTACGGGAGGTGACGCGGATCGCCGAGGAGCTGGTAGCGCTCCGTGATCGGCATGTTCGGGTCGTTGTTCGCGTCGCCGAAGAGCCAGACGTCCGTGCCGCGCCAGGCGTAAGTGCGGGAGAGATTGGACGGCGCGTTCGGCGTCGGGACGGAGACGCCCGTCGACACGTCGCTGCCGATGCGCGTCTCGATCGCAAGCGTGTTGTTGGCCGGCAGCACCGCGGTCGGGATCGTGATGAGCCAGCGGGCCGTGTTCTTCTCCGCCGTCCCGGCGTCCGCGAGGTTCACGCTGAACGGCGTCGTGCCGGCCGGTACGTTCTCCACCGGCGACGGGATGTACTCGAGGCCGTACAGCCGTCGCGCCGTGGCCAGGCCTCCGCCGTCGCATGAGGTGGTCGTCGTCACGCACGGCGTCTTCAGCGGCGAGTTGTAGAGACGGATGATCGTGTCGGTGCCGCTGGTCGTGAACGAGTACCACATGCCGGCTGTCGCGCCGGTGGCGGGGCGCGGCGTGGTCGTCACGTTCGTCGGACCGGTCGTCGGATACGAATCGACCGTGCCGTCGTTGTTGAAATCCACGCCGCCGGTGAAGGCCTGGATCGTGCCGGCCGTCGGCGTCCAGAGGATGTCCTTCAGCGTGATGGTGATCGGCGTCGGCGTGTTCGTGTTCCTGCCGAGCCAGTCCGGGACCGTGTTCGGGGCTGCCGTGTTCGTGTGGTACGAGTAGACGCGCAGCCGCACCGCGTCCGTGTTCGCGTAGCGCAGCCGTTCCGGATGCGTGACGGCGCGGACGTACGGATACGTCTCCGGGTCTTTCGCCGGATCGGAGTAGTTGCGGATCGGCGGGAAGGGGAACAGCTCGCCGTGCAGGTTGATGACGATGGCGTTCCGGTAGTTCCCCGGATGCATGTACATGTCTTCGATCAGCAGGCGCAGCGTCGGCGAGTCGGCCCGCTCCAGCCCCGCTGCCACGCGCGCGTCGAACAGGGCCTTCTCATCCTCGTAGCGCATGCCGTGGTTGTACTGATCGGCAAGCGAGTAGGGGATGGGGTTCTTCTCGGCGTCGTAGCCGTTGACCGTCGTGCCGTCGATGTTCACCCGCCCGGTGAAAAAGTCCGGCGGGTAGTAGTTCGTCACGGCGGAGCCGGCCGGCAGAAGACCGGGGTAGTAGTAGACGCTGTCGATGTCCTGCGTGGAGTCCGTGGCCTTGTTGACGAACGGCGTGTAGAACGGGTCGCGGCCGTACGACAGCTTGCGGATCCAGTGGCGCCGGAACTTCAGGCCCGGATGGCGCAGCTCGAGGTCCTGCATCGCGCTCTCGACGAACGGCACGAGGTTCTGCATGTAGACCCACCACCCGGGCACGTTCTCCACCGCCACGAGGTAGACGTCGTACACCTGCGACGGCGGCGACGCGTTGGCGATCGTGCTCAGCACGCCCGCGACCTCGGCCAGGATGCGATTGCCGCCGGCGTCGTTCACGTACACCTTCACGTTCACGATGCGCAGGTTCTCCGACCCCTTGATGCGCTGCACCGTGATGCGCCGCTCGAAGAGCCACTTGCCGTTCGGCAGCAGCGTGTTGCCGCTTGCCGGCGCACCCGGATCGGTGATGTCGCGCTGCGTCGTCAGCGACGTCACGTTCGTCACGCCGTTGTCGTAGTTGTCCAGCAGCGTCGAGTCCTCGCCGTTGTCCGTCTGCACGACCGACTTCAGCTCCTCGAGCATCGACATCGCCTTCTGCGTGGCGAACTGCTTGTTGATGTTGTCCTGCGTCCCGCGGTGGGCCGTCGTCATCATCTGCAGCGAGAAGACGATGATGACGCCGACGATCGACAGGGCTACGAGAGTTTCGACGAGCGTGAGACCATACTGCGCCGGGCGTCCCACCCGCGGACCGCGGCCGCGCGGAGGCGCATCGGCGGTGCCATCGACGAGCTGCCGTCGCACGCTGGCTCCTTCGGTCCGCGGGCAGCACGCCCGGCGCTTCTGATCCTGCTGCATCGTTACCTCCCATCCCGCCCGACGACCCACGCGCTCCGGCTGAAGCGGTAGTTGCCGAGTTGCAAACGAATCTGATCGATCATGGCGGCGTCGTAGTTGATCTCCGAGACCTCCGAACCGCCGGTGAGCTGAATCTTGCCGAGCCCGACGACCGCGCCGTTGACGACCGACGGCGGCGAGATCACGAGGTTGCCGGTCACGTAGACGATGCCGCTGTAGAACGTGTCGGAACCGGGGTTGAGCGTGAGATTGCCGAGGATGACGAGGATGCCGCTGCCGACGAGCTTGCGCGTCGGGTTGAACGTGGCGTTGCCGCGGACCACGATCAGCGACATCGTCGGCAGTTTCTCGGGGAGCTGGCGCTCGTCGTCGACGACGAGGTCGGCCATCGCGATGAGCTCCTGCTGCGTGACGCCGAAGACGTTCTGCAGCGCGAACGAGCCGTTCGTCGGCCCGTGCGGTCCGGGCGTGCCGCTGACGATGCCGTTCATCGTCGGCGTGCCCGTGGCCGGCGGATAGGTGATGCCGAGCCCCGCGCTGCCGCCGCGGACGCGTCCCGCGTTCTGCACCTGAATCGAAGAGCCGCGCAGCCCGGCCAGGGCGGCATTCGGCCCCGGGAGCTGGATGCCCATCCGCTGCAGCTCGGCCGCCATCGTGGCGCTCGAGAGGACGATGTTCGGCGCCTCGTTCGGCTGCTTCGCCGCGTCGTTGCGGACGTAGATCGTCCCCTCGGATGCGATGCGCCAGATCGTGCCGGCGGCGACCTTGCCGCGCCGCGTGCTGACGTCCGTGACCGCCGTGCGGCGGATCGCGTAGCGTCCGAAGACGCGTCCCGTGCCCATGATCTCGTACGAGCGCACGATCCCGGCGGCCGGGTCCTCGGAGTCGGTGACGGGCGGGAGGTGCGGCGGCACGTGCGGGCAAACGCCGCCCGGATCGATCTGCGGATTGAAAGCGACGACGGGCTGCGGCTGCTGACGGATGAACCACGAGAGCGATTCGTTGAGCCCCGCCGACGCGGCGTTGATGGCCTGCCCCTGATACGTGAGCTGACGCGCGAGCGTACGGCCCGAGAGCCGCGTCAGCGTCAACGCGATCATCAGGAGAAGCAGGACCAGACTGGCCGCGAAGATGACGGAGATCAAAGCCGCCCCTCGCTCGTGTTTCCCGTGGCGCATCAGCGCATACCCCCAAAAAAGCAAAAGGGGCGCATACGCCCCTCTGTCCGGCAACATGGCCGTCGTAACTTCCGCGAGTCGATACACCTACGGCATGGAGAGCTCCTCTCTGGGTTACGCCATCAGACGAAAAACGGGGCGATGTACGCCCCGGAAGACCGGTTTTTCGACAACAAAAAAGGGGCTCTACGCCCCTGTGTTGGTATCGAGTACCGCGGAAAGCAATGTCAGCTCGTCGTCGCTAGAATGTCCCTTGTTGTGTGGGAGGAACTTAGTCCTCCAAACTGTGATTTTCAATACAGGCCCACCGCGTTTCACGAACGATTCACGCGAGCCTGATGCGCGTTTCACGCGCGGGTGGCGTGTATCAGAGCTCTACCGGGTGTAGCTGATCTCGGAGTGCGGTGGCGAACGCCACCGCTCTTTTTACGTGTACCAGAGCGGTGGCGTTCGCCACC
>DASWMP010000131.1:0-7290 GCA_036399695.1 Thermoanaerobaculia bacterium
GAACGCCACCGCTCTGGTACATATAAAAGAGCGGTGGCGTTCGCCACCGCACTCCGAGATTACTTCTCCGCTGACCGGCGGCGGCCGCCCGGCTCCACCACGAAGGCGGGCGCCAGCGTCCACTGCACCGAGTTGCCGGCCGTGTCGAGGATCTCCACCCGCAGGTCGATCCGGCCGGGGCCGCTGTGCGTGGCCTCCGCCAGATCCGTGCGGTAGAAGATGCCGTCCGGGCGATACGTGTCGCTCACTTCGTCGCCCTGCACCGCGGTCAGCTCGCGCCACGCGCCGCCGTCGCGGCGCCACCACACCTTCGTCGCTTCCGGTGCGACGCGCTGGTACGTCATCTCCAGGTTCTCTTTCACCAGATAGTCGGCGGCGGAGAAGGTCAGCGTCGCGTTCTGGCCGCCGCCCACCGTCGCCGTGGCCCGTTCGTTCCCGTCGAGCACGCGGAAGCTCGTGATCGTCGGCGGGAGCACGTCCGTGCGGCGCGTGTCGAAGCGGAACGTGGCCGTGCCGGTCGCGTCATAGCCGGCCACCGAATGGGCGCGGTTCGTCAGCTCGAGCTCGTAGGCCATAGGCTGCTTCGCGTCGAGATTCGACACCACCTCGCCGAACGTCCCGGAGCGCAATAGATTGCCGTTGCCGTCGCGGAAGACCGCCGACACCTTGTCGGCTCCGCGATTGCGCCAGTCGTTGAGCTGCCCCATGAAATTGCCGGTGGCGAAGACGAGCCCCGTCTGTGACCGCATCAGCGAGATGCGCGAGAAGAACGGCCCGTTGCCGAACGTCAGCGTCTCCCCCGGCATCGCCGAATAGGCAGCCGGCGACGGGTTCTGCGACGTCGACGAAATGACCCGCCCGTTCCGCCCCTGCAGCGCCGGCACGAGCAACTGCCCGCGTCCGGAGCGCGCGTCCAGCATCGCCGACGCCAGGAACGCGCTCCGCTTCTCCGTCACGTGCACGCGGCCCCGCCAGGCGCCTGCCGCATCCGGTACGTCGGTGTAGTTGTCCGGCGTGACGTACGACTCCGGATCGGCCGCGACGATGTAGGGGATGAAGTAGACCTCTTCCAGCGGATCGCCCGGCAGCGGCTCGAGCTGCACGTTGGCCGAGAGCAGGTCGCCGGAGGTCCGCGTCAGCGTACGCGAAGCCGTCACTCCGGTGAGCGTGTCGTGCTCGACGACGTAGAAGTCGTTGCTGACGAGGTCCGCCAGCACCTCGAACGGATACACCTTCCAGCGGTCGCTCAGCGGCGTCACCGATACCTCGGAGATGCGGCCGCTCAGCGGCAGCGGCATGTACGAACGCTCCCCTCGCACGACGCGCAGTTGCGACGAATAGCCGGCTTTCATTTCGCCGAGGCGCTGGGCGCGCGTGAAGAGCCGCTCCCCCCGCTCGTCGGTCGCGGCGAACGTCAGCGTCGTCGTCGCCTCCTCCGGCTCGATGCGGTACTCGTGCGAACCGTTCAGCACCTGCTGCTCGCGTACGTGCAGCCGCAGCTTCCCGTTCTCTTTCGACGTCAGCACGAGGTCGTACGTGCCGGCCGGCATCAGCGTCTCGCGCAGGTTCGGGTCGACGAGTGCGACGAGCGCGTTGTAGCCCTGCTCGTTGAACCAGACCGAGTTCGCGAAAGGAATCGGCGACGACACGAGCGTACGCGCCGCTTTGACCGCGCCCCAGGGGAGATGCAGCGGCTGCGGTCCGCCGTCGATCTGGATCAGGCCACCGACGGTGTACGACCGCGTCACGACCGCGTCGGCGTTCGTGAGCACGAGCGTGACCGTCACCTCGCGCATGGCGCCGGGGGCGAGCTCGAACTCCGCGGGTGCGAACGCCACCGCCACGCCGTCGACCGCGGGCGCGGAGAGCGACACCTGCCGCGCCGCCGTCGACCGGTTCCGCAGCCGGATCGTTCGCTGCGCCGTCCACGACGCAACGCCGACGTTGGCCAGGCCGAAGCTGACGTGCGCCGGCTCAGCGACGAGCGTCGTGGTCGCGGCGAGCGCGCCGTCGACCACGCCCGCGCCCTGGGCCATCACGTCCGCGCCGAGGCCGCGTGCGGTGGTCATGAGCGCCGACTTGACCTCGGCAGGCGTCCAGTTCGGGTGAAGCTGCAGCAGCAGCGCGGCCAGGCCGGTGACGTGCGGCGTGGCCATCGACGTACCGCTCAGCGTGCCGAAGCCGCCGCCGGAGATCGTGGAGTTGATCGTGTCGCCCGGCGCGAGCACTTCCGGCTTCACCGCGCTGTCGAACGTATTGGGGCCGCAGGAGCTGAAGAGCGCCACTTCGCTGATGCCGGTCGAGGCGCCGACGGTGATGGCCGAGCGCGCCGTGCCGGGGGAGCCGACGCGGAGAAAATCGCCGTCGTTGCCGGAAGCGACGCAGAATACGACCCCGGCGGCGGTGGCGTTGTCGATGGCCCGCGAGCCCGCGTCGTTCGGGCCGCCCGGACCGCCGAGGGAGAGGTTGGCCACGTCCACGCGATCGTCGAGATCGCCGTCGCCGTTCGGGTCGACGGTGCGCTCGATCGCCGCGATGATCTGCGACGTCATGCCGCGGCCGTTCGCGTTCAACACCTTGTACGCGATCAGCGACGCCTCCGGCGCCACGCCGTTGAAGTTCGCGCTCTTCGCCGCGGCGATGCCGGCGACGTGCGTCCCGTGGTGCTGGTCGTCCATCGGATCGGCATCGTTGTTGACGAAGTCCCAGCCGCCGATGACCTTGCGTCCCGGGCCGAAGCCGCCGCCGAGCGCGGGGTGGTTGTAGTCGATGCCGGTATCGAGGATGGCGATGACCATCCCCTGTCCGCGAGCGCCGTGCGCCGCCCAGAGCTGCCGCGCGCCGACCTGGCCGATGCTGTCCGCGGCGGCGTACGCCTGCACTTCCGTATCGAGGTGCACCGCCACGACGTACGGCAGGAGCTTCAGCGCGGCGACCGATTCGGCCGGGACGCTGACGGCCGCGCCATGGAAGGCGCGGAAGTATTCGTGGTGGATGGCCACGTCGCCCGCGCTCTTGCCGCTCGTGGCGACGACGGAGGAGAGATCGCGGCGAAAACGGGCAAGCGTGTCGGTGTAAGCAGCCGCGGTGACGCCGCGGCGGATCGCAAGCGGTGCTTCACGGAACTCCACGATGACGCGCTCCGCCGCAACGGCCGGCAGGGCGAAGAAAAAGAGGATGAGCAGAAGACTACGTTTCATTGCAGAGCTCGAATATCACGCGGTCGTGTTCACCGCGGTGATCGGAACGTCACCTTAGGGTGAACAACTTCCGGGAGGGCGGGATGGTTCGACCCCAACTCCCCCTACACGTACCGCCGCAGATGCTCGCGCCAGAACGGCCAGTCGTGCCCGAACACACCCGGCCAGATCTCCAGGTGGTTGCCGATGCCCTTCGACCAGAGCATCGCCGAGAAGGCGCGGTTCTCCTGCACGAGCGAGTCGTGCTCGCCGGTGGCGATGATCCACTCGACGCGTGAGAGCTTGGCCACCCACTCGCTGTCCATGTTCGGCAGGTACGACATCGGGGAGTTGAAGTAGCAGTTGTCGTCCCAGTAGCCGTCGGTGAACGAATGGATGTCGTACACGCCCGAGAACAGCACGGCGCGGCTGACGACCTCCGGATACCGTCCGGCGAAGTTCGCCGCGTGGTAGGCGCCGAAGCTCGCGCCGTACACCACGAGGTCCCCCCGCTGAGCGCGGTTGTGGATGTAGGGAACGAGCTCGTGGCGCAGATACGCGTCGTACTGCACGTGACGCGCGGCACGGATGGCCGGGTGAACGCTCTTGTTGTACCAGCTCTCGTTGTTCACCGTGTCCACGAGGATGAGCTGGATCTCTCCGGCGTCCACTTTGTCGGCGAGCGAGCCGGCGAGGTGGAAGTCCTCGTTCTCGAAATAGCGACCGGCCGACGTCGGGAAGAGCAGCACCGGCCGGCCGAACTTACCGAACCAGAGGAACTCCATGTGTCGTCCGAGAGAGGGGCTCCACCACTGTCCATGTTCTCTGTACATTGCCGAATGGGGGGCGATTCTATACGATCCGCCGCCTATCACAATTGGTCAGGAGCTGTAGCAATGCGCAAGAAAAGAATCGGCCTCCTCTTCGGCATGGAAGACACGTTCCCCTGGGCGCTGATCGACGCGATCAACTCCCGCGCCGGCGATCAGGTCGAAGCCTCGGCCTGCGAGCTCACCGTGCTCAAGGATGACGGCGTCTTTCCGTACGACCTCATCCTCGACCGCATCAGCCATGAGGTGCTGTTCTACCGCACCTACCTCAAGTGCGCGGTCGCCTCGGGTGTCATCGTCGTCAACAATCCCATCTGGTGGTCGGCCGACGACAAGTTCTTCGACAACCTCGTCGCCAAGGCCCAGAACGTCGCCGTCCCCCGCACCATCCTCCTCCCGCACAAACAGCATCCGCCCAACACCGAAGACCGGTCGTTCCGCAATATGCGCTTCGTGGACTGGGAGGGCGTCTTCGCCTATCTCGGCTTCCCGATCTTCATGAAGCCGGCCTACGGCGGCGGCTGGAAAGACGTGTACAAGGTCGACAACCCGGCCGAGTTCTTCGCCGCGTACGACCAGTCGCGCGACCTCGTGATGATGGCGCAGGAAGCGATCGACTTCACCGAGTACTACCGCTGCTACGTCCTCGGCCGCACCCGCGTGCTGGTCATGCCGTACGACCCCCGCCAGCCGCATCACCTCCGCTACGTGACGAATTACCCCGAGAACCCGCAGCTCATGGAGCGCATCAACCGCGATGCGATCGCCCTCTGCGAAGGCCTCGGCTACGACATGAATACCGTCGAGTTCGCGATCCGCGACGGCGTTCCCATCGCCATCGACTTCATGAACTGCGCCCCGGACGCCGACCGCGCCTCCGTCGGCGAGGAGAACTTCGAGTGGATGGTGAAGAACATGGCCGAGGTCCTGATCGAGAAGGTCACGGGCCCGCATCCGTTCGAGCTCACCGGAAGCTGGCCCCAGGTCATGAAGGTGGACAAGCCGATCGATCAGCCGATCTGATGAGACCCGGGTATCGGCGCACAGAGGGCGCCGATACCCGGTCCGCTCCCGCTCCGACGCCATTGGCCTCGAGCCTGCTATCCTGCACCGCATGCGGCAAATACCAACCTTCACGCTCGGGATCGAGGAAGAGTTCCAGGTCATTGATCCGGAGACGCGACAGCTCAAATCTCACATCCAGGAGATGTTCGCCGAGGGCGAGAAGCGCCTGAAGGACGAGATCAAGCGGGAGATGCACGACGCCGTGATCGAGGTCGGTACGCCGATCTGCACCGACGTCGCCCATGCCCGCCGCGAGATCACCCGGCTCCGCAAGGAGATCATCGGCCTGGCCAAAGAGAGCAACCTCTGCATCGCCGCGGCCGGCACGCACCCGATCTCCCACTGGGCCAGCGTCCCGATCACCGACGCCGCGCGCTACGACCGCATCGTCTACGAACTGCAGATGCTGGCCCGCGCGAACCTGATCTTCGGCCTGCACGTGCACGTGGCAGTCGAGGACCCGGAGACGCGCATCCATCTGATGAACGCGGCCAGCTACTTCCTGCCGCACATCTTCGCCCTTTCGGTGAACTCCCCCTTCTGGTGCGGCCAGAACACCGGCTGGAAGAGCTATCGCGCCAAGGTATTCGAGCGCTTCCCCCGCACCGGTCTCCCGGATCACTTCGAGCGGCTCACCGACTACGACAACTACGTCGAGACGCTCGTCCGCACCAACACCATCGACAACCCGAAGAAGATCTGGTGGGACGTCCGTCCGCATCCCTTCTTCCCGACGCTCGAGTACCGCATCTGCGACGTGCCGATGCGGATCGACGAGACGATCTGCTTCGCCGCGCTCTTCCAGGCGCTCACCGTCAAGCTCTACCGCATCCACTCGAAGAACATGAGCTGGCGCTTCTACCGGAAGTCACTGCTGAACGAGAACAAGCAGCGGGCAGCCCGCTTCGGCACCGGCGGAAAGCTGATCGACTTCGGCCGCGGCGAGGAAGTGCTGTACACGGCCCTCCTCGACGAGCTCCTCGAGTTCATCGACGACGTGGTCGACGAGCTCGGCTCGCGCAAGGAAGTGGAGTACGCGCGGGAGATCGTCCGCCGGGGCACCGGGGCCGACCGCCAGCTCGCCGAATTCGGCAAGCGCAACGACCTGCGGGACGTCGTCGACTACATCATTGCGGAAACTTCCCATGGGGTGGCGTAAGTCTTGATCGCTGAGCTGCTGCAGATGAAGGGACGCGACATCCACGACACGCACGACTTCTTCGAGTACATCCGGCTCGAAGACTCGGTGCCGGCTGCCGACAAGGCCTGCATCGACGTGGTCCTGCTCGACATGAACCACGAGTGGCCGAACGTCGGTCACGACTCGATCGTGCACGTGGTGCTCGAGGCAGCCGAGACGTACCGCCGCGAGCTCGTCGCACAGGGCCGCAAGGTGCGCGTGCTGTCGTTCGACGTGCGCCACCGCCTGATGATCCCGGAGTCGCCGAACGGCCGCTTCCGTGTCTACCTCGGCACCGGCGGTCCGGGCCATCTCGATCCCCGTCTCAACGACGGCCAGACAGAATGGAGCCAGGGCATCAACGAGACGGACGCCTGGGAAGCGCCGCTGTTCCGCCTCTTCGACGACATCCTCGCCGACGATCAGGCGTCGATGTTCGCCATCTGCCATTCGTTCGGCCTCGTCTGCCGCTGGTCGGGCGTGGCCCGTCCCGAGCTGCGCGAGGAGAAGAGCAGCGGCATGCCGCTCAACTCACTCTCGGACCAAGCGATCGCTCACCCCTGGTTCCACGAGTTCGCCGAGGCGCTCCCCGATCGCCGCCACTTCCGCGTGGTCGACAACCGTCTCTTCGACCTGGTGCTGCAGGAGCCCGGAAAGGGTCTGCCCATCGCCTACGAATCGGACGGCAGCACAGGCCTCACGATGATCGAGCTGGCCCGCGACGCGGACGGCACGATGCCCCGCTTTCTCGGCGTGAACCACCATCCGGAGATCATCGACCGCGATCACATCATGCAGGTGCTGGAAGAGAAGCGCTTCCACGGTGAAGTCGGCGAAAAGTGGTACCGCGAGCGCGTCCTGACGATGCGCGACCTCTTCCAGGGCGAGCTCGAACGGCAAAGCCGCCTGACGTCGCGCTACACGCTCATCGAACCGCTGCGGTTCCAGCTCGGGAAGCTCGTTCGTGAACCGTAGGGTTGGGCGGTTGGCAGTTGGGCGGTTGGGCGGAGGAGTCAACCGTCATCGCTTTCCCCCG
>DASWMP010000132.1:0-9004 GCA_036399695.1 Thermoanaerobaculia bacterium
TAGCCGGTGGCAAGTGCCGAAGGCACGCCGCCACCGGTTTCGGTTGGAAGAAGATCGGCACCCCGGCAGGGGTGCCGGGGGACCGGACGCGACCCCTGCCGGGGTCGAGGCGGAAGGGGCGGATCTTGTCCGGTGGCGGCGTGCCTTCGGCACTTGCCACCGGCTAATCTACGACACGCCTCCGGCGTGCAGGAACGGGCGTACCCGTACCCACCACCCACCCACGAAGGTATCGGCGCACTCTGTACGCCTGTACACGCCACGCGCAAAGCCCCGCCAAGCGCAGCACGGACAACGTGCAACGGACAACGCCCCCGCCCTACTTCGGCGGATACGTAAAACTCACCACCGCCCTTACCACCCCTCGCGGCAGCGCCACCGCGAGGTTTGGGGACATGGCGTAGAACGGCCGCAGGTCGATGAGGTTGCCGAGCATCACGTTCCCTGACGTCGCGCAGAGGTCCCCTACGCGAAGCAGATCCAGCGGCTGTTTCGGGCGCATCGTCAGGTAGAGCGTCTTCACTTCTTCGCGCAGCTCGCCGTGCGGGCGCTGGGCGTACGTCTTCTGGAACTTCGTGACGTTCAGCTCTTCCTTCTGTACCCGGGCGTGCTCGTCGTACCCGTACGTCACCGTCGCCGCCCACTCGGTCTTCGGCGAGCCCTCGGCGGCGAAACCTTCGTAGCCGCCCTGCAGGTTCACCTGCATCAGCGCGTCGTTCTGGTAGACGTAATCGGCGGTCATGCCGATCAGGTGGTTGCAGGCGGCGGCGTTCTGATACTCCACCTGCTCCCGCGCGATGCGCTGGTTCGCGTCGAAGGTGTAGCGGGCCGTGTACTTCTGGGCGTCGATGACGATGTCCTCCCGGTCGAGGAGGTAGAACCCTTCGCCGCCGCGATGCGCGACGTACGTCAGGATCTCGCCGGTCGCTGCCGTCACCTTCTCCAGATACTCGCCACCCTGCTGATAGCGGACCTTCTCGGCGAAGCCCTGGATCACGTCGCCGTTGTACGTCCACCCCTCGGCTTTGCGGGCGTCCTGGATGGTCCGCTGCCGCTCCGGCGTGTAGCGCAGCGTCTCGAGCATCGAGCCGTGCTGAAAGAGACAGGGCAGGACGTCGTTCTTTTCGAAGCGGTTGTCGGAGTAGTACGTCGTCCGCGTGGCCGAGGCGCCTTCGGCGCAGGGGCGGGAGTTCCAGATCGCGGACTTCACGTCGTACGGACCGTGCCAGCAGCGATGGCACCAGTGCGCCGTCTGCGGCAGCTTATGCCCGCAGAAAGGGCAGACGATCATCGTCCGCATCTCCTCGAGCTCCTTCTCGATGGCGAAGACCCGCTGATCGACGGTGGCCCGCTGCTCCGGATCGCGCTCGAGCTCCGCGTAACGGCGGTAGCGCTCGACGGCTTTCGTCAGCTCTCCCTGTTTCTGCAGCACCACGGCCTGGTTGTAGACGGCGGCCGGATCGTTCGGGCGCAGCGTCTCGGCCTGGCGGAAGATCGCCAGCGCGTCGGCCAGCTCGTTCTTCGAATAGAGGAAGGAGGCCCGGCCGAAGAGGTCGACGTAATCCTCGTCGGCCTGCCGCTTCTCCTTCAGGACGCGTTGGAAGCCGAGATCGAGTTGCAGACGCTGGATGAGCGGCTTCTCGGCCCCCTGCGGGAAGAGCTGTGCGTAGCGGTCGACCTTCACCTGCGCTTCGGCATACCGGCCGGCTTTCGCCAGCGTCAGGGCCATGTCGTACAGCACCGCCGGCTGATCGGGGCGGAGCGCGTCCGCCTTCGCGAACTGCTCGTAGGCAGAGGGATAGTCGTTCAGCTCGAAGAACTTCTTGCCGTAGTAGACCGCGGTCGTGAACTCGTCCGCCGCCGCTTCCGAAGGCGCGGCCGCGGCCGGAACGGCAGGCGGCGCCGTCGCTGGAGCGGGTGCGGGTGCGGGCGTCTGCGGAGCAGGCACGGCCGGCGGCTCCTGCGCGAAGACGGAAGCGAACGGAAAAAGGCAGAAGAGGAGAACCGGAAGCGACGGCACTGCTGCGCTGCGCGTGGTCATTCGTTCTTTCATTGGAGGAATCGGTCGATGACGGACGAGAGCCACAGCCGCTGCTCTTCGGTCGGCTGCGACTGGGCCAGGAAGAGATAGAGGGCGCGCTTCTTCTGCTCGTCGGTGAGCTGACTGTCGCGGAGCGCACGTTCCGGCTCGTGCGCCACTTCCGGGGCGGCGTCGTCGAGGATCACGTCCGCGGCGTCGCGCGGCGCCCAGTGCTGTGGCATGTCGCTGCCGAAGAGCTTCGCGATCACGGCCAGCCGCTCCTCTTCCGTCAGCGCCGACCCGGCCACGGTCGCCAGGCGGCTGCGCATCCCGGAGCCCTCGATGAGCAGCCGGAGATTCGAGAGGAGATTCATCCGCTGCATGCAGGCCTCGAAGATCTTCTCTTTCGTCTCTTCGTCGCGGATGGCGGCGCTGGCCTGGAGGACGTTCTGGATGCGCTGGGTTTCGGGGCCGATGAAGCGTTCCGCCGCTTCCTGCGCCGAGGCCTGCTCCTCCGCGCTCACCTTCGGCTGCTCGACCGGCCTGGGCGGCTCGATGTGCTCCTCGGCGAGCGTTGCCACGGGCGGCGGCGTCTCGGCTACGCCGCTCAGGACGTCGACGAGCGGCAGGTCGAACGCCGTGACGGAGGTCTGCGTCGTATCGACGGCTTTCGTCGCATGCAGGTCGGAGGTGGCGTTCTCCGCCGGCGCGGCGGCCGCGGCGCGCGGCAACGGCATCAGCTTCGGCGTGGCGAGCATCGGAGCCGGCGGCGTGGCCGCGGTGAGGCCGCGCAAAACTTCCGAGTCGGTCGTGACCTTCTCGTCGATGAGGCGCTCCCGGACGCGCAGGCGGATCTCCTCCTGCGTGCGGAGCTGCAGCGCGCGCTGCGTGTCGGTCAGGAAGTTCGGGCTGGTCCGGTCGAGCGTGGCGTCGCAGTGGCAGGGGCCGACGCGATCGGCCTCGTAGCGCTCCTCCCCTTTCAACCGGAACAGCTCCACGACTTTCAGGTTGCGCTGCACCTGCGTCTCACGCGCCCGCTCGCACGCCGTCTGCGACGCGAACTGGTTCACGCCGAAGACCTCGGCGAACCCGCGCGTGTCGGGGCGATAGAGCTGGACGTGATAGTGGAAGGTGTCGCACGGCCGTCCGGCCGAAGAGGGGGGACAAAGCAGCGGCTGCTGCGCGAGCACAGCGCTCGTCGTCGACAGTAAGGCAGCGATGGCGAGGAGGCGGGGTCCGGGTCTCATGGTGGGCGAAGTGGGGCGATTATACGGCGGCAGTAAACCGGCGATGGTAAACGGCGCGTTCAACGGATACGTCTGACGGTCGTAATGCTCAGCGAAGGAGAACAGCAAATGAAAAAACGCACTCTCGCAGTCGTCATCGCCGCCCTCACGATCACCGCCCTCGCCGCCACGTTCGTCTACGCCGGCCCGCACGGCTTCCGCGGCCGCCACCGCGGCGGCGGTATGTTCGATCCGATCAGTCACGTCATGGCCGTCCGCGAACAGCTCGACCTGAGCGATGCGCAGGTGGACCAGATCAAGACGGTCTTCCGCGACCTGCGCGAAGAGAATGCGCCCCATCGCCAGCAGGTCAAGGGGACGATCCACCAGGCCGCCGCGGTGCTCCTGGCCAATCCGAACGACGTCGCCGGCGCCCAGGCCATCGTCGACCGTCAGGCCGCTGCCGAAAAGGCGCTGAAGACGAATACCATCAATGCCGTCGCCAGGGCGCTGAACGTCCTCACGCCGCAGCAGCGGGTGAAGCTCGCCGCGCTCGCGCAGAAGCACATGGAGCAGCGCCGCGGCCACGGTGCGCACTGAGCCGGCAGCCACTCGAGACAGCCGTCGAGAAAACATTGAGTGACCGCAAACCTACAGGCAGACGACCCGCGCGAGCGCGATGCGATCGCGCGGGTCAAGGGCGGCGACGGCGGTGCCTACGATTACCTCGTCTCGAAGTACTCGCGGCGCGCGGTCTCGATCGCCTGGGGCTTCGTGCGGAACGGGCACGATGCGGAAGACCTGGCGCAGGAAGCGCTCGTGCGGGCGTTCCAGAACATCGGACGTTTCCGCGACGGCGATCCGTTCGGCCCCTGGCTCTTCCGGATCGTGACGAATCTGTCGCTCGACCTGACGAAGCACCGCCGCCGCGTGAAGCAGGAAGAGCTGAGCGACACGGCACCGGCCGGCCGCCGCGACAGCGCGGAGCTCGGCGCCGTGACGGACGAGCTCTCCCGCCGCATCGACGCCGCCATCGAGTCGCTGCCGGAGATGCAGCGCATCGTGGCGCGCCTGCATCTCGTCGACGAGCTGGGAGCACAGGAGATCGCGATGATGTTGAATCTCTCGGACGGCACGGTGCGCTCGCACCTGTCGCACGCGCGCCGGAAATTGCAGGGACAGCTCGAGGATCTTTATGGGGGTGGCGATGAGTGACGACCGTTTCTTCGACCAGTTGCGGCGCGATGCGCGTCCGCTGCGCTACGAGCCCGATGCCGTGCGCGTGCAGCGGCTCGAAGCGGCCGTCCGCGAGCGTGTCGCCGGCGAGCCCGCCACCGTGGCCCAGCTCCTGGCGATGTGGTTCCGCCCCCTGGCCGCCTCGCTGGCCGCGCTCGCCCTCGCCGCCGCGCTGGCGGTCGGCTTCAGTGGCCGCAACAACGATTTCTCGATGGAGCCGGTGGAAGTGTCGGTGGCAGGAGGAAGCTACAGTGTCGCCGACTAGACGCGGGACTCTCCTCAAGGCGGCCGTGATCCTCGGCCTCACATTCATCGTCGGCGTCGGCCTCGGCATCTTCATCGGCCACATGGACGCCGTCCACCGCCGCGCCTATCCCCCGCCCAAGCATGCCGCGAATCTCATCACCCGCAGGCTCGATCACGCCCTCGACCTGACGGACGAACAACGCACCCGCGTGCACCAGATCCTCACGGCCCATCACGCTGAGATGACCACCCTCTGGCGCGCCGCCCGCGGCGAAATGCAGCAGGAAGCCACCGAGGCCAACACCGAGATCGACCAGGTCCTCAACGCGGAGCAGCGCGCCAAATTTGCGCGGATCAAACTCCGCATCAGCCGGCCAAGGGGGCTGATCCCGTTTCACTAGGGTTTGGGGGCGTGCCACGGGGAACGATAGGACCTATGGGAGAAGCTGTAGTGGAGGACGGACAATCCTGTCCGTCACGCGAAAAATGGGGCGATGGGTACGTTCTCGCGTGAAGGACAAGATTGTCCGTCTTCCACTACAACTGTCCCATCGTGCGCTCCAGGCTCCGCAGCAACTGCTCCCCATCAAACACACGCGGCGCATGGCACCCGCTGATCCCGCCGAGGTGCTCCAGCGCAAAGACCAGCGGCAACACCGCGATGCGCTGATCGGGCGTGTTGATGCGCAGCGCGCGCACTGCATCCCGCGCCTCCAGCCACCCGCCCGGCTTCCCGAACGCGAACGGCTTCGCCAACCGCGCAATGATCCGCCCGAGGCGGATCAGCACCGGCAACGGCAACCGTTGCAACGGACGCATGACCGCGCTGGCAAACGGGGCCTCGAACTCCACCACCGCCTCCACCTCGAGGCCGAGCTCGCGCCGGAACAGCTCGCGATCCGGACTGTTCAGCGAACGTCCACCCGCCGCCGCCGCGCTGGCGATCGCCGCCGCCCCTTTGGCGTTGCGATTGTTGATGCGCAGCGTCACCTTCACCGGACCGCGTGAGCCAAGCCGCCGCACCAGCGCCCCGGAGACGGCGGGCAGCGTCGACAAGCCGGGCAGCACCGCCACGCCCCGCTCGCGCGCCAGCGCGTCGAGCTCACGGTCGTCGAGGAGATCGAAGAACCACCGCGCGTCATCACCGATGTCCAGCCAGTGCGCACCGGCTTCGACACAGGCGCGGACGATGCGCCGGTCGAGCGCCTGAAAGGGTCCGGCCGTGCAGGCGATGGCATACGCCCCCTTCGCCATGCGGCGCACCGCCTCGACGTCGTTCAGATCGAGCTCCCGCCGCGTCGCCGCGACGACGTGGAATTTGCCGGTCAGCTCCCGCACCAGCAGCCGGCCGAACACGCCGCCAGCGCCAGCGACGATTACGCGCTGGTTCGCAGCCATCGCGCCACCACCACGATCCAGAGCGTGAACAGCGGAAAGAGGATCGCCGACGTGATGGTCTCGAGCCGCGGATCGTGCAGCAGCGACGCAATGGCAAGCGCCACGCCCGCCGCGACCACCGGCCCCGCCAGCGCCAGCGCGAGCTTCGGCAGCTCCTGCCAGCCCGCCACGACCAGCAGCGCGAAGGCGAGCGTATACAACGCGTTCGCCGCGTAACCGATCAGTACCTCCAGCTCCCGGTCGAGCGCGATGAAGGCATCGCCATGCAGCTCCGGCAGAATGGCGATGTAGCGCGCCTCGCTCGAGAAATCCATCGCGAACCCCGCCGCCGCGATGACCAGCGCCGTCCCGCAAAGCACCGGCGCCGTGCGCGAGAACCGCAGCGCCAGCACGACATACAACGCCAGCAGCGAGACCGCCGCGATCTGCCACGCCGTCCATCCCACGAGCCACGACAGCCGGTGCGTCTGGATGTACGCCAGCCGTTCCGCCTCCGGAAACCCCGGCAGCCCGCGCCGCAACAACAACAGCATCGCGCCCGAGGCCACGATGTGCGTCGCCGCGGCAAGCCACGCCACATTGGATGCAGTGCGTTGCATGGGAAGGCGCCGGATTATGGCACCGTCTGCGGCGTAAGAGACCGGTGGTCAGTGGCCGGTGGTCATCGAACCAACCGACCACCGGCCACCGTCTATCTCCGCATCGGACCTATAGGTCCCATCGGTCCCATAGGTCCCATCGTCACCAACTACGCCGTGGGCGTCGCCTCGGCCGCGGCGGCCTGCGCGGCGAGCATCGCTGGCGTCGTGGCCGGCTGGTTCACCAGGTCCGAGTACTCGAACAGCGGCGTCGAGAGATACCGCTCGCCCGTGCTGGCCAGCACCGCCACGACGCGCTTGCCGGGGCCCAGCTCCTTCGCCAGATCGATCGCCGCCCACGCCACCGCCCCGGAGGAGATTCCGACGAAGATCCCCTCTTCCTTCGCCAGACGGCGGGCCAGCGACACCGCGTCGTCGTGCTGCACGTCGATCACCCGATCGACGACCTCGGCGTTGTAGATGGCCGGCACGAAGCCCGCGCCAATGCCCTGGATCTTGTGGGGGTTGTGCGTGCCGCCCTTGAGGACCTGCGACTCGACCGGCTCCACTGCCGCCACGAGCAGCCCCGGGATCTTCGACTTCAGGAACTCGCCGGCTCCCGTCACCGTGCCACCCGTACCGACGCCCGCCACGAACGCGTCGAGCTTGCCGTCGGTATCGCGCAGCACTTCCGGACCGGTCGTCTCACGATGAACCTTCAGGTTCGCCGGATTGTCGAACTGGCGCGAGAGCCAGGCGCCCGGCGTCTTCGCCGCGTACTCGTCGGCCACGCGCTGCGCTTCCTTGATCCCCTTCGGGCCGGGCGTCAGCAGCAGCGTCGCGCCGAGCGCTTCGAGCAGCTTGCGCCGCTCGACCGACATCGTGTCCGGCATCACGAGCGTGCAGCGATAACCCTTCGCCGCGGCGACGAAGGCCAGGCCGATGCCGGTGTTGCCGCTCGTCGACTCCACGATCGTCGAGCCGGGACGCAGCTCGCCGGAGCGCTCCGCCTCCTCGATCATCGAGATGGCGATGCGGTCCTTCACGGACGAGAGCGGGTTGAATGACTCGAGCTTGACCACCACCTCCGCCGCCCCTTCGGGGACGACGCGGTTGAGCCGGACGAGCGGGGTGTTGCCGATGAGCTGCGTGATGCTGTCGTAGATCCTGCCGTGCATGTGAATCTCCTTCCTTCGCGTAAAAACAAAAGACCCGAACCTTACGAGGCTCGGGTCCGATTCAGGACGGGTGTGGACGTTGTCGTTAAACCGCGCACACCTCGAACGGACCCGCTGCCGTACAACAACAGAGGCAGGTCAGGACCGTTCGATTCGTGCTTGTCATGAGGTCATCAACCCTACGCCGGTGCAGTTCCGCTGTCAAACCTGGACGGCCGTGGTGCTGGCCTGCCCCAGGTAGCGGTAGCCGATCTTCGCCACGGCCACGATCACGGCGGCGTCCGTGCCGACCGCCTTCTGCAGCTTGCGGCGCAGGCGCGTCACGTGCGTGTCGACCGTACGGCTGTTGAGGTTCAGGTCGACGCGGTAGTTCCAGACGCGCGAGAGCAGCTCGTCGCGCGGCACCACGCGCTCCTTGTTCTTGAAGAGGTACATCAGGAGGTCGAACTCCTTCGGCGAGAGCTTGAGCTTCTGGTTGTTCGCCGACGCTTCGCGCGTGGCCGGATCGAGGCGGATGAGCGAGTCCTCGCAGACCGTCTTCGTCGTCGTGGCCACTTCGCTGCGGCGCATGACCGCGTCGATGCGGGCGAAGAGCTCCTGCACGCCGAACGGCTTGGTCACGTAATCGTCGGCGCCGCCGCGGAGGCCGCGCACCTTGTCGGTCTCCTGGCCGCGCGCCGTCAGCAGGATCACCGGGATCTTCGAGACCTTGCGGATGTGGTCCAGCACCTCGAAGCCGCTCTTTTTCGGGAGCATCAGGTCGAGGAGCACGAGCTCCGGGTTCTCGGCGTGAAACAGGCGGATCGCTTCCTCGCCGTCAGCCGCCGTGACGGTCTCGTAGTTCTCGTGACGCAGGTTGATCTCGAGCCCCTGCCGCAGGCCGGCCTCGTCTTCAACGATGAGTATCTTCGTCATGTTCGCTCCCTCGCTTCGCCATCGATCATCACTGTTGTTACGGATGCCGGCTGTAACATGTTTTGGAACAGACGGTCGTTTTCCGGTAACCGTTACCAGTTTTGGGTGCCGAATCACCTGGAAATGGTAAGAAACGGCGCCGCCTGTAACCGCGGGCGGCGAACGATGGCGAAACGCAGAGCGATGTGATCTTGGAGTGGGGGGGGG
>DASWMP010000133.1:0-54974 GCA_036399695.1 Thermoanaerobaculia bacterium
CACCCGCGGGCACGCTGGCATTCAATGTGGGACAGACACTCTTGTCTGTCTGCGCCCGCAGGCGCCGGTTTCTAATCAGGCCATCAGAGTGTGTGCGCTCCGTTTTGAGACACCCTCCTTTCGCCACCGCACTCCGAGATCGAGGGGCCTCTACTCCTCGTCCGTGTGGTTCCACGGGCGTGAGATCACGCAGGAGTTGATGCCGCCGATGCCCATCGAGAGCTTGCCGGTGTAGCCGCTGTCCATTTCGGTGCCGTCCGTCTGCACGAATCTGGCGGCGTGCACTTCCACGTCGGCGTGCAGTTCGCCCTCGGTGAGCGGCACCGGGAACAGTTTCCCGCGGGCCATGCCGAGGTGCTGGGCGGTCAGCTCCCAGCCTCCGCCGACGGACATGCCGTGGCCGAACGTCCCCTTGCGGGCGGTGAAGATCACGTCCGGGTGCAGCATCTCGAGCGAGTGCTCGATCTCCGTGGCGTCGCCCGGCGTGGCGGTGGCGTGCATGTCCCAGGTCTTGACGTCCGTCGCCTGGACCTCGCTCATCGCCGCGCGCATCGCGAGCTGCGGGCCGCCTTTCGACGGCGTGATGATGTGGTGTGCGTCGGACGACGCGCCGATGCCGACGATCTCCATGCCCAGCGGCTGAAAGCCCTGCGCGCGCATCACGTCGGCGTCGCCGACGATCCAGACGCACGCGCCGCCGGCGACATGCGTCCCCTTGAGCCCCGTCATCGGCCGCGACACTTCGGCGTCCGCGGAGACGACGTTCGCGTTGTAGAACGCGGAGAGCACCATCGGATGCGGTGGCGGATCGGTCATGCCGACGACCACCGCCGTCGCTTCGCCGAGCTGGATCGCGTTCTCCGCCATCTTCAGGGCGATGCCGAACGACGCGCACGCCGCGACCGGCGCGAACGCCGGCCCGACGATCTTGCCGATCATCGAGATCTGCGCCGCCGGGATGTTGGCAATGTTCCAGAGCAGGTTCGGCGACACGGCCGACCACGGCTCCTCGGGGCAGCCGTATTTCTTGTTCAGCGCACGGATGCGGTTGAGCTTCTGCCGGATCGACGAGAGCTTGGCCGAGCCGGACGACGGCGGGACCGGCTCTCCGTGGATGACGCGCGCTTCAGCGAGGTATTCGGCGAGCTGCTCGCTGCGCGGAAACCAGTACTCCTCCCACGCATGTTTGGCGTCGATCCACTCCTCGGAGCCGACCGGCAGCTCGGCCGGGTTGCGCGGCGCATGCGGATCGGTCTCGCCGTCGAGGTGCTCGCGCAGCGGCTCGCAGCGCTCGGGGGCGGCCCAGAACTCGTTCCAGCGGCGCTGGGCCCGGTCGTAGCGGATCGCTTCCTCGTGCATCACCGTCACCTCGCCCAGGCCGGTGCCGACGTAGACGTGGCACTTGGTGCCGAGCGACTGGAGGTACTGCTCGATGCTGGGGTTCTGGCCGAGGGATTGGATGAACGCGCCGAGGGCGTATTGCACCATCGGACCCATCTTGTCCTTGAGCTGCGAGAACTTGGCGGGAGGGAAACGCTCGTCGAACCAGGGGTGGTAGTTCTCGAACTCGAAGTCGGGGACGCCGACGAGGAAGTTCGAGGGGCCGAAGCCGGTGAAGGGGGTGAGCCAGGTGCCGGCGGTGGCGAGGTTTCGTTCGAACGCGTTGATGTCGGGCGATTTCGGTGCCACTACGCCCCAGCCGAAGATGCCCACTTTCCTGCGCTCAGCCATGGCGGCGCATTCTAATCGACCTCTCTACCTGTCAGGAAAATTGCATTAGGGACCCGGCGCGCCCGGCGCACTCCGTTCGTTAAGGATCTGGTTCGATGCGTAATGTCCTGATGGTTGTGGTTCTGATGCTCGCGCTCTCCGCCTGCCCGAAGCGTGAAACGCCTGGCGGCTCCACCTCGACGGCTAACGAGACGATCGCTCCCGCCGCGAGTCAACCGGCCGACAATGGAACCGATGCGATGACCCAGACCGTCGAGCTGCAGGACGGCCGTCCGGAAGCCGAAGGGGGCGCCCTGACGACGCCGAATCCCGACGTCCGCACCGGCTCGCCCGCCGTCCCGCCGGCGACCGGCACGACCGCCACCACGGCCACGACCGGGACGACGTCCACGACGGCTACCCGGTGACGTTCAGCCGATGACCGGCGCGATCAGCGCTCTGTACGAGCCCCTCCTCGAACGGGATCACGAAGGGATCGAGGAGGCGGTGCGCGCATTCCGCGCCGATCACTCGTCGGAGGAGCTGTTCCTCGCCGTCACCCGCTTCGCCGTGCTGGCGTACGCGCCGGCGCAGCACGCGAAGCACGCGCTGCTCGCCTGTCTCGCCGCGTACGACCTGCGCGAGGCGCTGGGGGAGGAGCTCGACGATCTGCTGATCGAGTGCGCCTGCTACGTGGCGGACAGCCGGATGCCGTGGAGCGAGCCGCCGATCCTCGAGCCGCCGCCCGTCGACGGACCGGTCGAACTGCCGGAGCTGCGCGCGGCGATCGAGGAAGGCGACCGCCTCCGCGCGGAGCGCTGGCTGGCGGCGAACCTCGAGACCGCCGAACGCGACCTGCTCGAGCTCGCCCGCGGCACGGACGCGTTCCTCCTCGTGCACGCCGCCATGCGCCTGGCCGGCATCCTCGGCGAGCGCGGACGTTACGTCGTCTACCGCGTGGCGCTGTGGGAGGTCGTGGCCAACCGCGAGCCGGCGGACGTGCCGGACGATCTGGAGGCGCTGCTCGCGCGGGTGACGGAGGAGCAGGGCTCGATCGAGTCGGTGCACGACGTCTTCCTCTGGATCGCGGAGCACTGGGACGCGATTTCGGCTTCGCAATCTCCCGGTTCCGAGGACACGCCGCTGCCGCCGAGCTATTCGCTCGGACGCGACTACGCGCATACCCTCATCGCCCACTCTCTGGCGCCGCGCATCCCGAACGCGCACATCCTGCTCGCGGCGGTGCGGCAAAATCTGGACAATGGGCCGGACTTTGAGGAGTGGAGCTTTGCTTGATGGCAACGGCTCACGAAAGCGGGGGCCGGATGTCGAGCGTAGAGAAGAAGAACGCAGAACGCAGAGCGCAGAACGAAGAACGTAGAAAGCTCCGCTCGGCCTCTCCCGTCCTCTCTTCTGCGTTCTGCGTTCTGCGCTCTGCGTTCTGCGTTCTGGTTTTGTCGGCATGCGCCACCACGCGCCCCGCGGTCGCTCCTCCGCCGCCGCCGTCCTACGAATCCGCGATCGCCCAACAGCTCTCCCGCCCCGCCCTCCACGGCGCCATCTGGGGCATCCTGGTGGAAGACGAAGCCGGCCACGTGCTGTACGCCCGCAACGAGCACACGCTCTTCATGCCGGCCTCGAACCGCAAACTGTTCGCCGCTGCGACGATCGTCAACTGTCTCGGTCTCGGCGCGCGGATTCCGACGGAGCTCTGGCTGGACGGCGAGGACGTCGTCCTCAAAGGCTACGGCGATCCGTCGCTCGGCTCCTGGCGCTACGGGCGCGAAGACGACCTCACGGAGCTCGCCGACCTCCTGCTCGGTCGCGGCGTGACGCGCGTCCGCGACGTGGTGGCGGATGTCTCCGCCTACGACCGCGTCACCATTCCCGGTAGCTGGAAGTACGGGAATCTCGGCTACGACTACGCCGCGCCGGTCGACGCGCTTGCATGGGGAGAAAACGAGATCCCGACCGACCGCGCCGTCGCTGATCCGGCTCTCCACGCGGCCAACGCGCTGCGCGGCGCGCTCGTCTCGCGCGGCATCGATGTGGGGAGTGTGCGGGTGCAGAGTGAGCCCCGTACGTACACCACGCGTCTCGCCACCATCGACTCGCCGTTCGTCTCGCACCTGCTCACGACGGTCCTGAAGAACAGCCACAACCTGTACACGGAGATGCTGTTCAAACGCACCGGCAACGGCACGTACGGCGAAGCCTTCGCCGGCGAGCAGTCGATGCTGCTGCAGGAGGCAGGCATCGCTCGCGGAGAAGCACGGTTTGCCGACGGCTCCGGCCTGTCGCCGGACGATCTCGTCACGCCCGCCGCCATCATCCGCATCCTCCGCTGGATGAACGACCCGGCCCGCCGCGGCACCTGGTGGACGCTGCTCGCCCAGCCGAACAACGAAGGCACCCTGCGCCGCCGGTTAGTGCCGCTCGAGCACCGCCTCCGCGCCAAGACCGGCACGATCAACGGCGTGAACGCCCTGAGCGGCATCATCAGGATGCCGGACGGCTCACACAGGTACTTCAGCGTGATCGTGAATCACCACCTGGATGATGGGGATATCGCCGTGGAAGCGATTGACGCCATCGTGAGCGAGCTCGCGCGGTAGGGGAGAACGATGGGACCTATGGGACCGATAGGACCTATGGGGCTTATGTGGCGCCGGGTTTTGCCATAGGTCCCATAGGTCCTATCGTCTCCCAACTCACTTCTTCACGAACCGCTGCCCGAACACCGTCAGCTCCCCGATGTCACCATCCGGATCGGTCGTGAACCTCACGGCTTCATCGACATCCGCCAGTTCATCGACCGCCAGGAAGGTGTCGTAGTGGTAGTGCACCAGCGGGATCGCCAGGCGGCTCCAGCGCAGCACGAGCGCTTCATCCTCCACCGCGATGGTGAGCTCACCGTACGCGCGGCTCTCGTAGGTTCCGGCATACGCCGAGAGGTCGTGCGATGGCGTGGTGTCGGGCTGCCGTTTCGCTTCGCGTTCGGAGCGCGCTTTTTCCGCCTCCATCTCCGCCTTGCGGTCGAGCGCGAGGTAATACGCGTTCCAGTCGCGCGACGGTTTCCCGAGCAGCAGGTCGCTCAGCGCGTTGCGCAGCGCGACCGTCGCGTAGCTGCGGCCGACGTTGATCAGCACCACGAAGCCGGCGTTCTGTTTCGGCAGCAGGTCGACGTGGGTCCGGAAGCCGTTCAGCGAGCCGGAGTGCGAGACCAGCAGCTCGCCTTTGTAGTCCTGCACCACCCAGCCCATGCCGTAGGCCTCGAGCAGCGTCTCCGGATTCGACTCCTTCGTCGAGCCTTCGACGCGGATCACCGTCTGCGGCGTTTTGGTCTCGTTCAACGCTTCCGTGGAGACCAGGCGCTGCCCGTCGAAGACGCCGTTGCCAAGGTGGAACCGGAGCCAGTTGGCCATGTCGCGCGCGGTCGACTTCACCGCGCCGCCGGCACCGAGCGTCTTGGTGTCGATCGGCGCCTGCACGACAGGCCGCTGCTGTGTGCGGTCGAAGCGGTAGCCGGTGGCGTGCTCGCTCTTGGTGAGCTCCTCGTCCTCCGTGATCGTGCGCGTCATGGAGAGGGGGCCGAAGATGCGCGTGCGCACGAAGTCGTCCCACGGCATCCCTGACGCGTGCGCCACCGCCTCGCCGGCGGCGATGAACATGATGTTGTGGTAGCCGTAGCCGCTGCGGAAGCCGCGTGCCGGCGCGACCTGGCCGATGCGGCGCAGCACTTCTTCGCGCGACCAGGGGGAGTTGTCCCACAGCTCGTCGTGCCGGCCCAGGCCCGTGCGGTGGGAGACGACGTCGCGCAGCGTCACCATCGAATCGACGCAGGGGTCGTCGAAGCGGAGGTACTCGACGTGCTTCCGCACCGGGTCGTCCCACTTCAGCTTCTTCTCGTCGACCAGCATGGCCATCGCCGTCGTGGTGAACGCCTTGGAGGTCGACGCGATCTGGAAGAGCGTGTCTGGCGTGACGGCCTCGCCGCCCAGCTCGCGGACGCCGTAGCCCTTCACCAGGACCACTTTGTCATCCCGCACGATGGCGATCGCCGCACCGGGGATCTGCCACGCTCTCAGCGTCTCGTTGACGATCCGGTCGACCGCACGGGGATCGACAACCTGAGCCTCAGCGACGGCAGCGGCGAGAAGAAGAAGGAGAGCGAACCAGACTCTGCGCATGCGGCCGCCATGTTAAGCATGTTGCCGGGATTCGTTGTTCGTTTTCCGTTGTCCGTTTTCCGTTGTCCGTGCTTCGCTACGCGGACGCGCGCCGAGCGCAGCACGGACAACGAGCAACGGACAAGAGCAACGGACAAGAGCAACGGACAACGCGCGTCTACGCTCCGGTGCGCTCGGCGCGGATGATCTGATTCACCGCGGCCATGACCTTCAGCGAACGCTTCGTCTTGCCGACCGTGACTTCGGCGAGACCGTTCGACATCAGTGCCTTCTTCCCATGCTTCTGCCACCAGCGGCCGACGTACACCAGCTCGCCGATGGTCGCGAGTACCAGCTCGCCGTTGGCGGCGCGGCCGCGGGGGCGCATCTCGACGATGAGGATGTCGCCGTCTTCGATCCCCTGATCCTGCAGCTCGGTGCCGCGTGCGCGGTAGACCACCTCGTCTTCTTCGACGAGCGACGAAGGCAGGATGATCCACTCCTTCTTCGTGGCGTCGACGGGCTGCCCGTGGCGCAGTTCGCCGGCCGTTTCGATCCGTGAAGCCTCGGCCTGATCGCGGAGCGTGCGGGGGCCCGCATTGGCCGCAGGACGGACGTCGAGGTAGCGGATCGGCATGCGGGGAAACGTGAGCACCACGGCCGTGCCGGACGAGGTGGCACCGCTCAACGGCGTGGTGTTGCCGCCGAGGATGCCTTCGATGTCGGCGAGCCGGGATTGCGCGCGCATCGTTTCCTCGCGGGCTTCGCGGAGCGTGTCGGCGAGGAGGGCCATGTTGACTGCCCCTTTCGCTTCGCCCGGTCTGAGGTGGACGTTACCGAGGGGGATGTCCGTCAGGTCGAGCACGGAGGCGACCTTCTGGAGGACCAGGATGGAGACGTTGGCCCCTTTCTCCAGAGCGGCGAGATGCCTCCGGCTGACGCCGGCGAGGCGGGCGAGTTTGGCTTGCGTGAAGCCCTTCTTGAGGCGCTGGTCGCGAACTGTATGGCCTAGCATGAGTGTCTAAGTAACTTATAGGTTACTGATCGTTCTGGAATTGGGCAAGAAAAGTTGTTGCTCGATTTAAAAACGGGGGAGTCCCGGCGCTCGCGGAGTGCGGATACTCAGCGCGCCAAATCCAGGGGCACAACCACGTCCATCAACACGACGACACTCTCGCACACGGAGTGACGTGAAAGCGCATTTTCCACCCTTTGTAGAAGGTACGGAAAAGCGACGCGCGGGGCGAGGCTCTTCAGGGTGGAGAATCTACAAGTTCTGTAGCTGCTGAAACTTGCGACGTATCCTGCCCTCATGAAGGGCGGTGAAGACGATATCTGCACGTGTGCATTGACATCTATCCTGCACTCGCACTAAGATGCAAGATGTTGCACATGACGACACGTCTCGAAGCATTTCTCAAGGCCCGGGGGATCAAGCCTGCGCACCTCGCGCGGGAGTCGGGGTACAGCCGCCAGCATCTGTTGCGGATACGGATGGGGCGGATGGAGCCGACGCGGCGCTGCATTGCGGCGATCGTGTCGGCATGCCGGCGACTTTCGCGCGAGCCTGTCCGGGCGGCGGATCTGTTCGATCTCGATGGGGAGGAGCGGTAAGCGCATTCCGTAGCGGATGAAGCATAGTCGCCAGTCTCGCGTCTTCACAACTCGGCGAATCGCCATTGTCGAGGGCGATCGGGCGGCTGCGGAAATGCTGCACACCTTCTTCCGTCTCATGGAGATCGAGCCGTTTCTGATCGCCCCCGGCGACGACGTTCTGGACACGATCCGTAGAGTCCAGCCGGACATCGTGCTGCTCGACCTCGATACGCCAATTCTCCAGGCGTTAGAGATCGCCGCCCACACCCGAGCCCAACTCCCCGCCACCGGCATCATCTTCATGAGCAGCCACCCGATCGCCGTCCCCGGCGCGCTGCCCCTCATCGCCAAACCCGGCGAATGCTTCGAGAAACTGCTGCAGTTGATGGAGCTGGTGTTGGAGGTGTAGGCAGCGTGGAGAGCGGGGAGAGCGCGGAGCTGGTTGTTGGTTGTTGGTTGTTGGTTTTTGGTTTTTGGTTTTTGGTTTTTGGTTTTTGGTTTCTACGCTGTGCGCGTCCGCGTTCTTGTAAAGGCTGTGCGCGTATACGAAGAGAAAAACCACCGCGCAGCGCAGCACCAAAAACCAAAAACCAAAAACGGACAACGGACAACGGACAACCAGCAACGGACAACGTCCGCACGCCATGCGCTAGCATGCCCCCCATGACCCGCCTTTTCGCCGCCGCGGCCGCGTTGCTCGTTTTGCTCGCCAGCGCTTGCGCCACGGCCAAACCGCCGGCGCCGGTGGTGCCGGTTCCGGAGCCCGAGCGTCCGCTGCTCGGCGCGCATGGATTCGACGTGCAGCAGGTGGACCGGAGCGTCGAGCCGTGCGATGACTTCTATCAATACGCTGTCGGGGGGTGGCGCAAGGCGAATCCGCTGAAGCCGACGTACTCCCGCTTTGGCCGCTTCGAGGAAGTGGCGGAACGGAATCGCGCCACGCTGCGGGCCATCCTCGAAGAAGCCAAGGACGGAACGCAGATCGGCGACTTCTGGACCTCCTGCATGAACGAGCAGGGGATCGAGGAGCAGGGCATCGCGCCGCTGCGCGCCGATCTCGACCGCATTGCCGCCATCTCCAGCCGTGCGCAGCTCGTCGCGGAGCTGCACCGTCTGCAGCGCGCCGGCATCGGCCCGCTCTTCCGCTTCTCCGCGCAGAACGACTATCGCGAGAGCGACCGCATCATCGCCGCCATCTCTCAGTCGGGACTCGGGCTGCCGGATCGCGACTACTACCTCCGCGATGACGAGCGCTTCGCCACGACGCGCCGCCAGTACGTCGAGCACATCGAGAAGCTTTTCACGCTGGCCGGCATCGGCAACGCCCACGCGGACGCCGGGCGCGTCCTGGCGCTGGAGACGCAGCTCGCCCGCGCCTCGATGGCCCGTGTCGACCAGCGCGATCCCGAGAACGTCTATCACCTGACGCCCGTGTCGGAGCTGGAGTCGGACGCACCGAACTTCCGCTGGCGCGCCTTCTTCACCGCGATCGGTCTCGGCGACCTGAAGTCGCTCAACGTCGCGCAGCCGGAGTTCTTCGCCGCCGCGAACCGGCTGTTGCAAGAGACGCCACTCGATACCTGGAAGGCGTACCTCCGGTGGCAGCTCCTCGACGCCGCCGCCCCGGCGCTCTCGACGCCGTTCGTCCAGCAGGACTTCGCCTTCCGCGGCCAGACGCTCTCCGGGCAGAAGGAGCTGCAGCCGCGCTGGCAGCGCTGCGTCCGCGCCGCCGACGCGAACATCGGCCAGCTCCTCGGTCAGGAGTACGTCCGCCGCAACTTCACCCCCGAAGCGAAGCGGAAGATGAACGCGATGATCGACAACCTCATCGCCGCGCTGCGGGAAGACATCCCGAAGCTCGAGTGGATGGGAACGGAGACGAAGCGCGAAGCGCTCGCGAAGCTCAACGCTTTCCAGCGACGCATCGGCTACCCCGACAAGTGGATCGACTATTCGTCGCTGAAGGTGGGCCGCCAGCCATACGTCGCGAACCTGCTGGCCGCGCGCACCTTCGCCTTCGAGCGCTCGGTGAGCCGCGTCGGCAAGCCGGACGATCCGAACGAGTGGGGCTTCTTCACGCCGGCCACCGTCAACGCCGGCTACAGCCCCGCGCGCAACGACATCACCTTTCCGGCCGGCATCCTCCAGCCGCCCTTCTACGATCCGAATGCCGACGACGCCTACAACTACGGCGGCATCGGCACGGTGATCGGCCACGAGATGACGCACGGCTTCGACGACCAGGGAGCGAAGTTCGACGCCGAAGGAAACCTCCGCAACTGGTGGAGCGAAGCGGATCTCCGCAACTTCCAAACGCGCGCCGAGTGCATCGCCAACCAGTACAGCGAGTTCACAGTGGAGCCCGGCCTCTCGATCCAGGGGAAGCTCGTCACCGGCGAAGCGATCGCCGACCTCGGCGGCGCCACGCTCGCCCTGCGCGCCTACCGGAAGTCGCTCGAAGGAAAGCCGCGCGCGATGCTCGACGGCTACACGCCGGAGCAACGTTTCTTTCTCGGCTTCGCGCAGGTCTGGGCCGAGAACATGGCCATCGAGCAACAACGCCGCCTCGCCCTGACCGACCCGCACGCGCAGGGGCCGTTCCGGGTGAACGGGACGGTCGCCAACATGCCCGAATTCCACGAAGCCTGGAGCTGCCCCGCCTCACGCGCGATGGTGCGCGCCGCGGATAAGCGCTGCGGCATCTGGTGAGCAGGGAACATGGGACAAAATGGGACCCATTGGAGATGGGACCTCTGGGATTTAATGCCGGCTGAGCGCAGCCATAGGTCCTCTCTGTCCTCTCTGTCCCATCGGTCCCATCGTTCTCTCTGGCCACCTGACAAATGTACCCACTAGAACCCACCGCCGCCGAAATGCACCGCTTGGTTGATGAGGCCATGCGCCACATCGTGGCGCACATCGAGTCTCTGCCCACGCAGCCGGCCGCCAATGTAGAAGGTGCCACCGAGGCCGCTCGCGCGCTCATCGAACCGCTGCCGCGAAGCGGCCAACCGTACGAGCAACTGCTCGACTTTCTCTTCAACGAAGCAATCCCCCGCTCGTTCAACGCGGCCGGCCCGGGATACCTGGCGTACGTGCCGGGAGGCGGCATTTTTCATGCGGCGGTCGCCGACCTGATCGCCGATGCGGTGAACCGCTACGTCGGCGTGTTCGCCGCGGCGCCGCTGCTGGCGCAGCTCGAGGCGAACGTCGTCCGCTGGTTCTGCGAAATCATCGGCTTGCCGAAGGGCTCCGGCGGCTTCCTGACGAGCGGCGCGTCGCTGGCGAACTTCACCGCCATCGTCACGGCACGCAAGACGCTCCTGCCGGACGATTTCCTGCGCGGCACGCTCTACTGCTCCGAGCAGACCCACCATTCGTTCCAGAAGGCGGCGAACCTGGCCGGCTTCCCGTATGCGAACGTGCGCGAGCTGCCGGTGGATGCGCGGTTTCGCATCCGCATCGACGCCCTCGAAGCAGCGATCGCTCGCGACCGCGAGGCGGGCATGACGCCGTTCCTCGTCGCCGGCAGCGCCGGCACGACCGCCACCGGGGCGGTCGACGACCTGCCGGAGCTCGCCCGCGTCGCCCGTGAATCGAACCTCTGGTTCCACGTCGATGGTGCGTATGGCGCGTTTTTCAATCTCACGGAACGTGGGCGCGCCGCGCTACGCGGCATCGAGCTGGCCGACTCCGTGATCCTCGATCCGCACAAGACGCTGTTCCTGCCGTTCGGCACGGGCGCGCTCCTCGTCCGCGACGCCCGTACGCTGCAACGCGCGCACAGCCTGCACGCCGATTACCTGCCGGCCATGCAGCAGGAGGAGGAGCTGGTCGACTTCTGCGAAATCTCTCCCGAGCTCTCCCGCGACTTCCGCGGCCTTCGCGTCTGGCTCCCGCTGAAGCTGTTCGGTATCGAGCCCTTCCGCGAGCAGCTCGACGAAAAGCTCGACCTGATCGCCTACGCCACCGACGAGCTGCGCAAGATCGAAGGCATCGAGATCGTCGCCGAGCCGCAACTGACGATCTGCGCCTTTCGCCTGCACGGCGACGACGTCCTGAATCAGCAGTTGCTGGAGAAGATCAACGCCAGAAAACGGGTGATGCTCACCGGCGCGATCGTCGACGGGAGATTCGTGATCCGCATCTGCATCGTCTCGCACCGCACGCACCGCGACCGCGTAGAGATGGCCATTGAGGACATCCGTGCGGCAGTCGCCGGGGAACGATAGGACCTATGGGACAAATAGGACCTATACGACGAATGGGATTCCTATAGGTCCCATCTGTCCCATAGGTCCTATCGTCCTTTACCGCAAGCCGCTGGGCAGCCGTGGCGACGACAGCAGGCGCGTGAAGACTTCCCAGCGCTTGGTCGTGTCGCCGCCGCTTTCCTTCTCCACGTAATCGCGGACCAGGTCCTTGCCGAGGTTGTAATTGATCACGTAGGAGCGGTACTGGTCGATGAACTTCACCCGCTGCTTGGCGCGTTCGGGGGCCATCAGTCCGTACTTCGTCAGCCACTCCGCCGCCTGCTCGGCGTTGATCTCACCGTTCAGATAGCGCCGGGCTGCTTCGTTGCCGGCGTAGCCGGTCTTCGCGACGAGGTCCTGCACGCGGTAGTACTTTTCGGCGCCGGCCGGATCGATACCGGCGATCGGGAACAGCGTCTCCTTCTCATAGGCGACGCGCTCGTTTGCCGGGAAGGCCACCTCGATGCCGTAGTTCGCGCTGCCTTCGGCAATCAGCGACTGGGGAGAGAAGAGCGGATAGACCGTGAACTCCACCCAGCCGCGGTCCTTCACCAGCGTCTTTTCGAGCAGCAGGTTGTAGACGTGGTGGCCGGGGTAGCCCTCATGGCAGGCGAGATCGATGGCCCGGTCGATGAAGATCGGCAGGTCCGTGTTCACCTGGATCAGGCTCTTGAAGCCGCCCTGATACCAGTTGTAGCCACTCCACGATTTGTTCGTCACGTACTCGATCGTGAAGCTCTCCTCGGGCGGCAACTGGATGTGCTGCAGCGTGCGCAGGCGGCAACCTTCGACCGCCGTCTTGAAGACGCTGTCCAGCTTCTCGCGCGGGATGACGAACTGCTTGCGGAACGCTTCGAGGCGATCGATGAGCGGTCCGTTGCCCGGGAGCTCCTTCTCGATCGAGGCGTTGAGCTGCTGGAAGTAGGCTTCGTCGTGGGTCGGCACGACGACGTCGTAGAGCGCTTTCGCTTCCTCGTCGAACGAGAGTTTCTTTCCGCGCAGCATCTCCGTGCGGGCGATGAGCGCGCCGAGCTGGCGGAGGAGGTATTCGTGGCGGAGCCCCCCGAGCTCGTCGGTCGGCTTGGTCAGTGCGGCTACTTCGTCGCGCAGCTTCGTGGCGTCGGCGGCGATCGTGTCGAGGGGAGGCTTCTGCGCCTTCACCTGTTCGCGCCATTCCTTCGGGCCGTAGAAGGCATCGACGTAATCGGTGTCGTGCTCGCCGAGGGCGAGGACCAGCTTCACGTACCGCTCGGCGGCAGCGTTCATCTGCGGCGTCGTTTCGGCGGCGGCAGCGGGAGGGTTGGTGGAGGTGGCGTCGGCGGGCATCGGCGATTCTTTCGTCTTGCAGCCGAGCGCAAAAACGAGCGCGGCTGCCAGGAAGAAGACATTCTTACGCATGGCAGCCGCGAAGTGTGGCAGAAATCGACCCGTCAATTTGATACGTCGATGTTACGGTCCTCGACCGTGATCGTCAGGCCGAAGCGTTATGTTCCGACGCTGCTCTCCAGGCGTGCGTCGCGCGGCGGCACGCTTTCTGCCTTCTCCAACGGGCATGGCAGAGGCTCGTTTTTGCACGAATTGCGGGGCCGAGTTGGGACCCGATGCACAGTTTTGTCCCCGATGCGGGAAACCGGCGCCGCAGCCCGTAGCGGCAGCGCCGGTGATTCCTCCGGCGCCGACGGTGGTTACACCCGTTGCGACGCCCACACCGCCCCCGGCCACGCCCCCGCCGGCTGGTCCTCCTGTGACGGCGGCGGCACCCGCGCCAGCTCCGGCGCCCGTTCGCGCCACGCCCATGACCACCACGCCGGTGACGTCGGCACCGCCGCCGCGCGCTTCGAAGAAGTCGTGGCTCATCGGGCTGCCGATTGCGCTCATCGCCGTAGCGGCGCTCGCGTGGCTCCTGCTCGCGGGGCTGCCGTTCGGCGGCGACGAGCCTCGCTCCACGCCTCAGCCGCAGGTCGAGACGGTCACGGAAGGAACCGCCACCGCGACGGCCGGCAATACAACGATGCTCGACGGCCGGATCGAAGAGCTGACCGGCACGGACACGACCTCCATCAACACGACGACGACCTCGGCCGCACCGCCGACGACGGCACCGCCGTCAGCCGCTCCGCCCGTGACGCAGTATCCCGATGACACGGCCACGCAGGCGCCACCGCCGTCGGCCACTCCTCGTCCGGCTCCGTCCGTGACGAGCACCCCCCGTCCCGCGCCGCCGCGTCCCACGCCGGCGACCCAAACGCCGCCGCCCACCACGATGCCGCCCTCGCGACCCGATCCGGCCACGGAGCCGGCGCAGTCGTCGTCACGATCCGGCGAGATCTCGGTCTCGGACGCCATGTCCACGCTACGCAGCTACGTGACGTCGAGCAACTACTACCGCATCGATTCCGACTGCATCGCCGTCAACAATCTCGGCTACCGGAACGTGGGCTACACCCTCGAAGTGCGCGACCGCTGCGAAGACCGCGGCCTCGGCCGCTGGCGCGTCGACTCGAAGACGCGAGAGGTGTTCCGGCAGCAGGGGGACGGGCGGTTCGTGCGGCCCTAGGACGGCGTAGTCCAAGGTAGAGGCGCACCGCATGCGCCTCTACCTTAATCAGTCGCCGCCGCGCTCACCAGAGACCGAGCAGTACCTTGCCGTCGGGCATACAAGGGACGGCGCAGTTCGAGAGAATGCGTCGCGCCAGCTTCGAGGCGATCACGATCGTATTGTCTTCCGTCGGCAGCACGATCGGCTCCTCCAGACGCTTCCCGCCGTCCTTCATGACGCGTGAGAGCATCCCGGGCAGCCGCTGCTCGACGGCAATCGGATCGGTCGACATCTTCCCCTGCCAGTCGATCTCGCCGAACCAATCGGCCGTGACATAGACAGCGCGGTAGCGCATGAACAGCTTGGGCCAGGGGAGGTCGGCGCCTTCGACCGCAAGCTCGAGCGCCTGGGTCTGCACGACTGTCGCGGTATCGTTGAAATACCCACGACGAACGGCAGTGATGGCGAATGCCGCGGTCGTTTTGAAGGCGACGATCTCCGAACGGGAAGTCGTCGTCACCGGCTTGAAGGCGGCAATGTCGGCGAGGAGCTGCTCTTCCCCTTCCGGGAACTCGAGCGCGAACACGAACGTGAACGTGCCGTCCGCCGCCTTCCGCTCGACCACGTCGCCGATACGCAGGAGGCGTACTTTGGTGTCCGCGCTGATGATGGCCAGAGGCTGCCACTGCAGTTGTGAGCCGGGCCAGAGATATGTGACCAGCGCTTCGAGCGCGGGTGCCTTGCGGAGGCCGAACGCTGCTCGCGCAAGCTGGTCGTCCGCCCAGAGGGGAAGCGCGGCCGCCAGCGCGGTGAGAACGAGGACGATGCGCACGAGGGCGCGGAGATCAGTTTTTCTCATCGAGCATCTTCCGGATCTGGTCATACGCTTCCCAGACTTCGTGGAAACGGCTGGTGTTGAGATACGTGTGGGTCGTGTACTGCGTGAAGCCGACGGAGGCGTGACGCACGGCGTCGGAGATGTCGACGAACGGGATTGGGACTCCTTCGATCAGCCACTCCGGCGGGTCGATCACCTCGGGTGAGAACTTCGTGAAGTTGGTGTTGCACTGGTCCACCGCGCAGATGGGTCCGGTGGTGAGCACGTGGTCGAGGTTCTTCTGCCCCGCGGCGTACGAGGTCGCCGGGAACCAGAAGGCAATCTCGGCCCACTGACGTTTGACGTTCCAGTGATTCCCTCCGCCGAAGACGCTGTCCTCATCGGCATCGGTGTGGTTCGTGAGCGCCCACGTCTGCAGCACGAAGTTGTCTTGAATGCGCAGGTGCGGATTGAAGTCGATCTGTTCCTCGACGATCTTTTCGATGGCGTCCGGCACCTTCTTGAAGAAGTTCTCGCCGAACTTGGTCTTCAGCTTGTCGATGACTTTGCCCAGGAGGAAGTTGCGCGCCTGGCCCTCGGCGAGCTGCGCGAGCATGCCGGTCTTGCTGTGCGGCTTGAAGACATAGTTGCTCGAGCGCCATGTCTTAGTGAGGATGCGGTCGTTGGCGCTCCAGGTATTGAAGATCTTCGCCTTCGTTGCGTTCTGCCAGAAGAATGAGCGCCACGGACCGCGTTGCGGTACTTCGGACGGCACGGTCTCGGGGATGGGCATGCTCCGCGTCTGCTTCCAGCGGCGTGTGTATGTCCAGTCGGGATGGTTGAGGATGAACGACGGCGCACCCTGCTCGACCATCGTGTTCAGGTGCTTGATCCAACGGCTTTCGGCACCGGGCATCGCCCAGCCCTCGACCCATGGATCGTCATTCGGATAGCCGTAATTCTCGGCGTGCTTCTCGCCGTAGTACTCCAGTTCTCCAGCCTCCGGCGAATAGCTGCTCGCCATGGCTTCGGCGGGCAGCGCGGCCTCGTTCATGACGTAGCGGTTGATCATGTTCGGCGCTGAGAGCTCGGGCCGCGTCATCGCACTATTCACGACGCCGTTACCGAGGCTGTGGGCGACGACGTTGATCAGGCGATCGGAACGCTCCGCCTTCACGCCCGCCAGGTACTTCGCGAGAGGCGCGCCGGTCTCCAGTGCGCGGAACTCAGCCTGCGGGAAGAACGGATTGAAGCCGGGCCACGAAACACCGACGGTGTGTGCGCAGTCGTGGACGCAGCCGGGCGTCTCATCCTGCTTCCACCACTCGCCCTGCAGGCGGTGCATCGGCGTGCCGACCCAGTAAAGGCGTTTGAAGTAACGGGGGAACATCTCGTACACCGCGCTCTTGTGGCTGACGAGGTAGCCATGCACGATGGTCTGGACGGTCTTGGCCCGAGCGGGGACGCGCGGCGATCCATCGGCGCCAGGGAAGTAGTCGTTCGCGAATTTTTCGTTCGCGTTCGTGCGGAGAGCGGCGCCCGGGGTGGTGAGCTTGGCCATCGGCCGGTCGCTCAATCCCTCGGCTCGTACGTTCTGCACGGTGATCCATTCCAGGATCGGCCGGATGTCGGCGCGCACGCGGTCGATCTCCACCCAACCGTCGGAGCCGTTGGCGGAGTATTCGAGCACCATCTCGGGGACGTCGTCGATGGCGCGAAGTCCCGCCTGCGGCGTGACGCACCGCTCGCAGCGGAAGAGGAAGTCATGTTCACCGTTGTCGAACTTCGGCAGCCGGATTGCGCCGTCGAGGTCGCGGCACTCACTGGTTTCCGACGTGAAACGAGTCCCTGTCGGATTGCAGTAGACGGTGTCCGGCCCACCGACGATCTTGTCGCGCTGCTGGTACGTGACCGCACTCTGGCGCAGGTAATCGCGCTTCTCGCCGACCTTTTCCACGACGAGCCAGCGTGCCGGCAGCTCGTTGTGGTGGAGGCGCATCCGCATGGCGCCGGGGTGGCCGTCCCACCACTGCTTGTTGACGACGATCCGTGCCGTCGCATAGTCGGAGAGTCCCTGCGACGGGTCCGCGTCAAAGCTGATCTTCTTCGGAGTGAGCAGCGGGTCGGATTCCCAGAAGCCGAACGCGCGGCCCTTGCGCTTCGCCTCTTCGTCACGGGAGTCCAACTCGACGTTGTTGTTCGCGTCGAGGACGAGCTTCGCCCAGCCGATGTCGATGTCGCGCGGGAGACTCGGTACGACGCCACCGGTTGAAGTATTGGCAGTCGCGATTGCGCGTAGCGAGGTGTCGTTGAAACGCTGTCCGACGGGCAGCACGACTTCGCCTTCGCCTTCCGTGTTGAACGTGACGTCCATCGTGATGACGTCGTCCGGCGGCAGCGCCCCTTCGGCGTTACGAAAGTTCGGGTTGATGAACTTGACCACCGCATTGGTGGCGAGGCCGGCCGGGGAGATCTTGACGCGAACCTTGGTAGCCTCCTTCAGGACCATCTTCTGCGGCGCCATCGGCGTGCCGTAGGCCTCGTCAGGCGAGACGAACAGCGCGTCGACGTGCTCGACGATGAGCATCGGATGCAGCACGGCCGTGTGGATGCCGGCCGTGCTCACGCCGTCGCGCGAGGTGCCGACGACCATCGTCCCGTTCGCGTCGAGGCTGATGCTGCCGCCGATGCCCGGGACGAAGCCGATCTGGCGAGGACGCTCGGGATCGGCGATCGAGTAGACATAGGTGGCGTTGGAGGTCGAGACGTACGCGCGATCGCCATGCGCCGCAACGTCGGCCACCGAGCCCGGCACATTGATCGAGCCGACGATCTTCGGCTGGAGCGGATTCGTGACGTCGACGACTGCCATCGTCGGCTGCTCGCTGCCGGCGAACTGCGGGACACCGTCGCCGCCGATGATGACGAGCTGACGGCCGCGAACGAGGGTCGGAGCGAGGCCGCGGCCGTTCCGCAGCGAGCCGCGGTCGTTGCCCGGGAGCGTCACGACTTTCAACGCGCTGTTGCCGGCTGACGTCGGATCGATGATGACGAGAGGTCGCGTGCCGGTGCCGAAGACCAGTGTCTTCGGCTGTCCGTCGATCACGTACTCGCCGGCGAAGATGTTGAACAGCCGCGAGAACTGCCCCTCGATGTGGTTGACGTCGATGCTGTTGACCACCGCCTGCTGCGCGAAACCGACGCCGGCGGTGACGATGGCCTTGGCCATGTCCAGCCGCTTGCCCGGATCGTCGCTGTACTCCTTGTGGATCTCGACCGCGCGCTCCATGTCGATGACCTGCATGCCGTACGGGTAAGTGATGGTGTAGGCGTAGCGGCCGTGCAGGTGGACGCGGAGGACGACACCCGCCTCGGCACTCTCGGCGACGCTGACGACCGCAACGCGCTTCGGCTGCGACGGCTCGTTTACATCGAAGAGATAAACGTTCGACGGGCCGGGGACCGTGAATTTGAGGCCGGAGCCGACGACGACCGCCGGTCCTCGGCTCTCGGTCAGAGACGAAGACTCTTCGCCGTGGATGTGCATGGCCTGACCGGAGACGCCGGCGCGACCGACCAACGACGGGTTGCCATGGTTGGCGAGGCTCCAGGCCGTCATGAAGTTGTTCAGGAGATCGCTGTCGCGTTCCGCAACGTATGCGTGTGAGCCGAGGACGACGACACCGGCGGCAGAGAACGGCGAGGAACTGCCCGTGTCGACCGGACCGATCGTCGTGAAACGGAGCACCTTGGGGTCGAGATTCTTCGGCGCCGGCTGTCCGTTCTCCGTGTCGAGATCCTGGATCCCGCTGAGCAGACGGAGCTCGTACTGCTTGCCGAGATCGAGCCCTCCTGTGGGACGGATGGTGATCGACAGCACGGCAGTGGACGGCGGGACGGCGCTCAGGTCGGCCACGACGTACTTGCGCTTCTCATTGTCGATCGTGACGGCAGAGACGAGGAACGGCGCCGGTCCGTCAGAGTTCGTCAGGCTGATGTTCGCCAGTACCTGCGTGACTGGCTCCGTGAAGACGACCTGTGGGAGCGCATCCGATGGCACGGCCACCTGGTCCATGCGCGGCACGAGGCTCGCCGTAATCCAGTCCGGCTTCTTGTCGTTGACCGCTTCGGTGTTGCCGTCGCCGGCGTTGGCCACCACGAGGAACGTGTGCTCGACGGGGATGGGCGCGCCGCCGAGCGGGTTCTGCGCACTCGCTTTCAGCGTGAACGTGCCCGCCATGGTCGGCGTGTACGACTGTGTCGCCACGAACTTCATCGGCAGATCGCTGCTGGCGTTGTCCGGTCCGACCGCCAGCTCATCGCCGCCGATCGTCACGTTCTTGATCTCCGCTTGAACCCCGTTGTTGACACGGAAGCCGGCCCACAGCGGATAGCCGGCCGCCATCGTGCCCTTGATGTCCTGCCGCTTGCTACCGTTCTCGTCGAGTTTCCGGAAGACGAATGCCTCGACGTCCGGCGCGGCGGGTGGTTGGTCGTTGGCCTTGAGCGTCAGGTTCACGTTCGCCACATGGCGGTGCCGCTGGAAGAGCACCGTGAAGAAGCTCTTCGAGTCCAGCACGTTCGCTTCGAACGCCGTGCCCTCCACGTACCGAAGTCCCTTCCACGCCGACATTTCGATGGTGCCGCCGGTGTACTGCTCGTCGATCACGGTGAAGGTGCCGTCGCTGCTCGAGATGCTGAACGTCGGGATGGCGAGACGACCTTCTTCGCGGCGACGCCACACGACGGCGCCGCCGACACCGACGTACTCCGGCTCGCGAGCGCCGGGTTTCCACTCCGGTTCATACACCTTGCCGCTGATGGCGCCCGGAATCGGAAGAGCGGGGAGCATCTCCTCCCACTGGTACATCAGCACGAAGGAGATGTCGCTGAGCATGCCCAGACCGATCGAGACCATATCGGCGGCGATCTGGTACGAGGCGACGAAGTCGTGCCAGCCGGGAAACGGAGGCGACGCGGTGACGACGTTACCCTTGCCGTCTTCGAGCGCGTAGTCGATGAGCTGGAACGCCACGGCGCCGTTCGGGCCGGCGATACGCTTGTAGACCCAGTACGTCGAGCCCGGAGGCGCGTCGGCCGGACGCTTGAAGATGAGGTCTCCCTCCTTCGCCAGCACCGGCATCTGCGGCGAGTTGACACGCAGACCGCCGCCCCATTTCGCATTCAGGAGGTCAGCAGGCCGTTCGGGGAACGCGTCCGGACCGAACGCCTCCACTTTGAATACGGCGCCCTCGCTCAGCGCACCTTCGGGAAGCTGGATGGCGGTGCCACCGGTGCCCGTGACGATGCCGCCGCCCGGGCCGATGGCCACGCGGCCGCTGCCGTCGGTGAACACGAACTGGCTGCGCTCGAAATTGACCACGTTCCCCTGCGGGTCCGTGATCGTGACGAGCAGGCGGTCGTTGATCGTGGCCGGCAACTCGCCATTCAGCGAGCCGTCGTTGAGTGCGGTGAGGGAGATGACCACGCCGTTACCGTCGTTGACGACGACGACGCGGGTACCCGGCGGGAGCGAGCCGGCTGGTGCGCTGATCGTGACCATGCCGCGGCTGTCGGGCATGGAGAAAGTGACACGAGTCGTGTCGTACTGCGGCGGCTCATTCGGCATCGTCGTGAACGTGACGGCCGGGACCGCGATGTGGCCGCCGTAGACGTCGACCACTCCGTTGGCCACGAGTCGATATGCCGTACCCGGTTCGAGCCCGTCCTGCGGAATGACCGCCACGATGCGGCCGCTGCCGGAGACGACGCGGCGAACCGCCACAGCCGCGCCGGTGGAGGCCAGCTCGAGACGAACCCCGTCGATGGAGTCGGCGCGAATCGGGGCTGTTGCTTCGATCTCCAACTGGATGGAGGTCGGCACGCGGACAGCGCCGTCGGCCGGCGTAACTACCGCCGTCGTCGTGGCGGCGTCGGCGCGGAAGGTCGTCGTGACGCTGCCGCCGGCCGGGACCGCCACCGTCGTCTCGCCCGTCAGCGACGTCCCCGGCACCGTGGCGGTGAGGCGCGTGTTGCCGGCTGGAGCGATGAGGGTGAACTGGCTGGTCGTGATGGCGGAGAAGGGGAAGCCTGCCGCCTGGACGACGGCGGGGTTGCTGCCGGAGGGGAGCCCGAGCGCGCCGGTGACGAGACCCCAGGCGACATTGACGCGGTAGAAGACGTAGCGGCCGTCCCGCCGCACGCCGCCGAGGTTGCCGAGGGGGCGCGAGACGTAAAGATTGTCGACCCGTTCGGTGGTGGCGACGACGACCACCTTCGGGACGCCGCGCACACGTTCGATGCGCGCCAGCACGACCGTCTCCGTCGCCGGGACGTCGCCGGCGCGGGCGGAGAGCTCGGCCGTCGTGGCCAGCATGACACCGCCGAAGTCGAGGACCACTTCCGCGAACGGCTTCGCCGCGGGCGTGGAGGGGAGGAACGAGGAGAGGATCGCCGGCGTCGCCGAGATCGCCAGATCGTTCGGCAGCGCGCCGGCCGGCACCGTGAGCAGGACTGGCCCGGCGTCGAGCGTCAACGCCTGCGAGCCGCCGGTGCGGCCGCGGACGGCTTCGCGTCCGGCCAGGATGTCGAGATGGACTTTGCCTTCCACCAGCTCGCCGCTCGTGAAGCTGCGCGACGGCCGGATCGGGAACTGCGCCTTCACGTCGTTGCCGCTGCGGTAGAGGACGAGGTCCTGCGTCCGCGTCTCTTCGGACGCCACTTCGCCGTTCGACAGCGAGAAGGTCTCGGTCACCTCCGCCTGCACCACGGTGCCGGAGGGGAGCGCCGGCTGCGCGTGCACGATGAGCGTGCCGGTCGCGGAGCCGCCGGTGGGCGGCAGCGTCGGAGGGTTCACCGAGCCACTCGAGGTAGCAGCATCGGGGATCGGCTGCATGACGATGCCCTTCAACAGTTCGCCGGCGGCGGGCGCCGGAACGGTCGCGTCATCCGCTATGACGAGCGCGTAGGCGCCGGGCGCCGGCACGGTCGCGCGCAGCGAGCCGCCGACGGTGACGAGCCCCGTGGAGACGACCGACCACGCGTGCAGCGCCGGCTCGTACTGCACGAGCGTGACGCTGGCGTTCGGCAGGCCCGAGAGGGTCGCCTCGTACGGGACGTTGTTGGCGCTGCCGTCGACACGGAAGTCGAAGGCGGCGACCGGCGACCAGCCGAGCGGGAGGAGGTTCGGCAGCCCCTGTGGCGTGAGCGGTGTGAGGCGCATCGGCGTGGCCGTCGTGACGGCGCCGCCCGGCACGTTGACGCCGTAGGTGGCGTTCACGACGAAGCCGCCGTTCTGGCCGATGTCGGCCGGGTTGGCGAGCGGCGTGAGGCGCGCGTCGACCGGGATCGTGCCGACGCCTGACTCGATGGCGACGGTGCGCTCGACTTCCGTCATCGGCGTCGTGCCGACGAGCGGGAAATCGATCAGCAGGACGAGGTTCTGGTCGTTGGCCGGCAGGGCATAGCGGCCCCGCTCGTCGGTCGTCGCTTCACTGGTGGCGCCGGCGATACGCACGCGGGCGCCGCGGAGCGGCAGGCCCGTCGAGTCGTCGAGCACCTGACCGGTGACGGCGCCGTCTGAGGTGACGCCAAGCGATTTCGTGACCGTGGTGGCGTTGCCTGCTTTATCGGTGGCAACGACCGTCAGCGTCAGCGTATCGCCCGGCTTCGCCGTCGAAGGCGCGGTGACGCCGGTGGTGAACGGCGGCGCCGTCAGCTTCGCCAGTTGTGTCGTGCCGAGGGTGAAGACGACGTCGCGGAGGGTGAGGTTCTCTTCGACGGTGGCCGTGACGTTCGTCGTGCGTGTACGGGTGATGAGCGAAGGCGCGTCTACCGTCACGACGGGCGCGATGGAGTCGCGCGTGACGAGGACCGAGGCCTGGCCAGTGCGCGAGAGGGCGTCGGTGGCGATTGCCGTCAAGGTGTTGTCGCCGTCGTTCAGCGGTACGTTCGCGACCGTGAACTTCTTCTGGTCGGCAGACGTGCCGGCAGCGAGCGTGGCCGTGAGGCCGCCGATCGTGACGGCGCGGAGCGTGCGATCGGTGGCGGTGCCGGTGACGGTGGTCGTTCCTTCTTTGGTGAGCGAGCCGGCGACTGGCGCGTCGATCACGACGGTCGGCGCGGCGGTGTCGATGGTGATCTCGTGGGAGACAGTGGTCGTGTTGCCCGCCGCATCCGTAGCGACGATGGCGAAGGTGTGCTCCCCTTCTGAGAGCGTCGCGATCGACGCCTGCCAGGCGCTGGTCGTCAACGTCGCCACCGCACTGTCGACCGTGAGCGTCACGGCCGTCGCGTCTTCGTACGTACCCTTGACGAGGACCGGCAGCGTGCCGATGACCGACGCCTTCACCGGTGAGGCCACGGTGATGACCGGCGCGATGGTGTCGCGCGTGACCTTCACGGTGGCGGTGGCGGTATTGCCGGCGGCGTCGGTGGCGGCGAGCGTCATCGTCTTCACGCCGTCAGCCGTGAGCGGTACGTCGGTGCTGAAGGCGTTCGACGTGAGCGCCAGCGCGGCGCCGTCGAGCGTGAGCGTCACGGCCGAGGTGTCGACGATGCTGCCGGCGAGGCGGATGGAGGCGTTCTTGGTGACGGCACCGTTCAGCGGCTCCGTCACGGTGATGACCGGAACCTTCGAATCGACGTCAACGACGACTTCGGCGGTGAAGCGATTCGCTGCCGCGTCAGTTGCGGTCGCGCGGATTGTGAAGCGCCCGTCGGTCGCCGGGACCTGGGCAGTGAAGCTGCCGGCCGTGACGCTGGCGACGACGCCGTTGATCTCCAGCACCACCGGGCTCGCATCGGCGACCGTGCCGGTGACGGTGACGGTCGAGCCTTTCAGCCACGTCCCGGCCTGCGGCGACGTGATCGTGACCACAGGGGGCACCGCGTCGACCGTGAAGGTGGACGTGGCGGTGGCGGGGTTGCCCGCCCAGTCGAGAAGCGATACCGCGAGCGTGTGCTTGCCGTCCGTCAGCGTGGTGGCGAGTTGTGCGGTCGCGCTCGCGGCGCCGACGGTGAAGTCGGCCGTGCGATCCGTCCCGTCGAGCGTCATCCGGACTGAGGCCGGATCGACGCCGCTGCCGGTCAGATCGGCGTAGCTCACGGCCAGCGCGTACGGCGCTTTGCCGAGATAGCTGCCGTTGACCGGAGTGTCGATGGCCGCGGTCGGCACGATCGTGTCGACGGTGAAGCGCTGCGGGTCCGATGGCGCCTTGTTGCCGGCGCGGTCGTAGAGGGTAAGCTGGATGGAGTGCGCCCCTTCAGAGAGCGCTTCGGCGGCCAGGAGCGTCCCGGTCGCGCCGTCCGCGTTCGTGATGAAACGGGCGGTGCGGTTCACGCCGTCGACCGTCACGACGACGCGGGAGAGATCGACGCCCGAGAGCGCGTCGCTCCAGCGGATCGTGAAGGCCGGCGTCCTCGAGGCGACGTAGCCATTCGCGGCAGGCGTCTCGATGGTGTACGCCGGGGCGATGGTGTCGACTTCGAACGCGGAGGTCGCGCTGCTCACGTTCCCGGCGAGGTCGCGCACCTCGGCCGTCAGGTGATACGTGCCGTCGGTGAGCGCTGCCGTCTGCGGCACGAACCCGACGCCTTCGAGCGGGGAGATCGTGAGGTAAGAGGTGATGTCCGTGGCGGCCTCGTCGCGCTTCTGCAGCGTGAGCTTGACGGAGGCGAGATCGACGCCCGTGCCCTGCGGATCGGCCCAGCCGGCGCGCAGCGCCGGTGTGGTCGTGTTGATGAACGAATCGTCGGCCGGCGCGGTGATCGACAGCACCGGTGCCTTCGTGTCCACGACGAACGACTTCGTCGCCGTCACCGGATTGCCGGCGCGGTCGGCGAGGTCGATCTGGACGTTGTGCGAGCCGTCGGTGAGCGGGGTCGTCAGGGCGCCGCTGGCGGAGTCGGGGCCGGGGGCGAGGATGGCGGGGGTGGTGGTGTTGTCGACTTTGAGCGTGAGGGTGTCGGGGTCGATGCCGGAGCCGGCGTCGGCGTAGTCGACCGTCACGACAGGGGTGGCGGTGTTGACGCGGGCGGCGGGGGTGGTGATCTGCGCGGTCGGGACGATCGTGTCGACGAGGAACGTGGACGTCGTGCTGCCGATGTTGTTCGTCGGGTCCTTGATCTCCGCGGCGATCGTGTTCTGCCCTTCCGGGAGCGTCGTGGCGACGGTGCCGGTGGCTCCGGTGGCGGTCTTGGTGAAGAGGGACGTCTGGTCGGTGTTGTTGATCGTGACCTTCAGCGAGTCCGTCACGACGCCTTCGTTGTCGGCGTAGGTGATGGCCACCGGCGGCTTCGCGCTCTTGAGGTTCGCGGCGGCGGGCGGCTCGATGACCTTGATGACCGGGACGGTCGTGTCGACGATGAAGCTCGAGGTGGCGGTGCCGATGTTGCCGGCGCGGTCGGCGACGGTGGCGGTGATGGCGTGCGTGCCGTCGGCCAGGGCCGTCATCGCGCCGGTGGCGCCGTCGGCGGTCGCGGTCAGCGTCACGGACGTCGCGTCGACCTTCGCGGTGGCGGAGGCGGGGACGATGGCCTGTTCGTCCGAGTAGGTGAGGACGAGCGGGACGTCGCGGCTGCCGATCCGGGCGGCGCTGCCCGGCTGGGCGATCGTCACCTGCGGGGCCGTGATGTCGACGTTGAACGAGAGCGACGCCGTGGCGTTGTTGCCGCCGAGGTCGTGGATCGTGGCCGTGACCTGATTCGGGCCTTCCGGCAGCGCGGTCAACGCGAGCGTGGCTTCCGTGGCCGTCGTGGTGATGCTGGCCGTGGGGAGTGGCGTCCCGTTCACCGTCACGGCGAGCGTGGCGGGGGTGAGGGCCACGTCATCCTGATAGCGGACCTTCACCTGCGGCGCCTGCGTATTGAGGTACGCGCCGGCGGCGGGGGAGGTGAACGCCAGCGTGGGCGGCGTGAGGTCGATGCGGAACTGGCCGGTGATCTCGCTGTGGTTGCCCGCGAGGTCGGCGATCGCGACCTTGTACGTGTGCAGCCCCTGCGCGAGCGGCGCGGTGGCGGGGATGTCGCCGGAAGCTTCGTCGCTGCGGCGGGTGAAGAGGGCGCTGCGGTCGACGTCGTCGATCAGCACCTTCAGTGAGGCGCGGTCGACGCCGGAGGCGGCCGGCTCGCCGGTGCCGATGGCATCCGCGTACTGCACGACCAGAGTCGGCGCCGCGGTGTTGATCGTCGAGGCGGTGGCAGGCTGCGTCCAGGTGAGCTGCGGCGCGGTGACGTCGTTCGTCGTGCCGTAGAGCCAGATCGTGAGATAGCTCGTCGGGCGGCTGGCCAGCGTGACTTTCAGCGTCGACTTGGGCGTCGTCAGCGTGACCGGTTTCTCGTAGCTGGCGGCGTTCTGGTTGAAGTCCGACTGCGTGAGGAGCTCGACGCCGTTGACCTCCACGATGGCCGACGACACGCGGAACGTGCCGTTCGCCTCACCGTTCTGCACGCGCAGGCGGAAGGGTCCCTTCAGCCAGGGCGGGACGTCCACCGTGGCGGTGTAGACGTCCTTCGGTCCGGTCGTGCGGACGTATTTCTTCGGGCCGAAGAAGGGGAGGCCGGCCGCTGTGGTCGCGGAAGTACGGACCGGGTTCGCGGGGACAGACAGGAGTGTCTGTCCTACATTAGAACCTCGTGTTTGCGATGCGCCGCCGGCGGTCTGCGCGAGCAACTGGCCCGGCATGAGCGACAACAGCGTCGTGGCGATGAGCCGTTTGACAATCGTATTCATCAGTAATCCGATCAGAACGTCAGGTTGATGGTGGCGACGCCGCCGTCGAGGGAACGGGTTCCGTAGATCGTTCCGTCGCGGCGGGCCGGCACCATCTGGATGCGGGCGGTGGAGGGGGCGTTGGTGACGCCCTGGGTCGAGTAGTCGACGGTGACGGCCCCGTTCTGGACGGTGAACCACTTCCAGATTACGCCCGAGGGGGAGGCGTTGCCGTTGAGGATCGTGCCGCCGATCGACACGTTGTAGCAGCAGCTCGAAACGGTCGCGCTGTTCGACACCGTCACGGCCACCGGCGTGCCGTCGGGGACGACGTTCCCGGCTGCATCGCGGATGTTGGCGAAGATCACGCTGACCGTACCCGGGATCTTCAGCGTCTGCGGCGCCGGCACGGTGGCCGACGTCACGCCGTTGATGCGGATCGGGCCGTAGCCGAGCGTCCCCTGCGAGAGGATGGCGCCGTTGCGGTCGGCCGGGACGACCGAGACGTTGGCAATCCTCGTTTCACCGACGCCCGCGGTCAGGAGGCCACCGTCGTAAACGGCGCGTACGCTGCCGCCGGCGATGGTGAACACCTTGAAGTTGGAGTTGTTCGTGGCGGACGATCCGTCGCCGGCGACCGTACCGGCCGCGGTGAGGGTGCCGCCGGCCGAGGTGACGTAGCAGCAGCTCGTCCAGCTCGCGGAGTCGGCGACCGTCAGCGCGACCTTCGTGCCGTCGGGCAGCGGCAGGCCGTCCGAGCTCTTCAGGTCGCGGACCGTGATCTGCGACGTCACGTTCGGCGCGAAGGCCGTCAGGTTGAGCGGCTCGGCGACGACCGTGGCCGTCGACTGCGACAGCAGGCGGATCGAGACCGTACCGAGGACGAGCTGGCTGATGATGTTGCCGCTGGAGTTGGCGGCGACGACGGCAACGTTCGCGACCTTCTCACCCGTGCTGACGACCACGCCCTGCGACGAGTACTGCAGGACGACCTGGCCGTTCGTGACGGGGAAGATGCGGAAGTTCGAGTTGTTGCCGGCCATCCGCTCGCCGAGGATCACGCCGCCGGCGGAGTTGACGTAGCAGCAGCTCGTCCAGGTGGCGCTGTTTGCCGCCGTCACGCCGACGAGTGTGCCGTCCGGCACCGGCCGTCCGAGCGAATCCTTGATGTTGCCGATCGTGATCGTCGAGCGGTAATCCGCACCGTCGGCGAAGAAGGCGCTCGGCGAGGCCGTGAGCTGCGCCGTCGTCGTCCCGATCGTGGAGACCGGCACGATCCCGAGCGCCGCCCGGTCGTTCAGCGTGCCGTTCGCGCCCGCCTGGGCGATGACGATGTTCGACGTCTTCGACTCGCCCGGACCGGAGACGATGCCCTGGTTGCCGAACGTGACGTCGATGCCGCCGTCCTTGATTGCGAAGTACTTGAAGTTCGAGTCGTTCGGAGAGGGCAGTCCGTTGAGGATCTGGCCGCCGGCCGAGTTGACGTAGCAGCAGCTCGTCCAGGTGGCGCTGTTCGCCGCCGTTACGACCACGAACGAGCCCTCCGGCAGCGGGTTGCCGTGCAGGTCGAGGATGTGCGTGAAGCGCACCGTCGTCGTCTGCAGGTTGCCGTCGCCGAAGATCGCCGACTCCGTCGCCGAGCCTCGGGCGTTCATCGGACCGAGAATCTTGACCTGCGCCAATCCGAGAACGCGCATGTCCAGACGTCCGCCGATGTTGTCGCCCGCCAGCACCTGGATGTTGCTCGTCCGGTCCTGCCCCGCCGGGACGTTGCCGATACCCTGCTGCGTCCAGCTCGTGCTGAAGAAGTTGCGGAACAGCGGGAAGAACTTGTAGATCGAGCTGCTCGGCGAGATGCCGCCGCCGGCGATCGTGCCGCCGTGCGAGCCGATGTAGCAGCAGGCGTCCCACGAGGCGCTGTTCGTGGCGGTGACGAGCAGGTTCGCGCCGTCCGGCACGAGATGGGCGCGTGCGTCATGGGCGTGGAAGACGTCCACCTGCACCGACGGCGGGTTCGGGAAGACGTAGGGGACTGTCTTCGGCGAGACCGCCACTTCGGACGACGCCGCGCCGACGAGGCCGAGATAGCCGAGGCCGATCGCTTCCATTGCCGAGCGGTTGCCGTTGGCGTCCGCCGGGAGCACCTGGATCGTGGCCGTCTTGACTTCACCGACCGAGGAAGCGAGGCCGCTCGACGAGTACTCCGCCTCCACCTCACCGTTGCTCACGGTGTGCACGCGATAAAGGCTGCTCGTCGGCGAAGGAGTGCCGCTGATGATGTTGCCGCCGGCGGAGCTCGTCCAGAAGCCATTCGTCCAGCTCTGGCTGTTCGCGGCGGTCAGCAGCACCTTCGTGCCGTTCGGCAGCGGGTTGCCGGCCGTATCGCGCACCTGCACGCGGAGCTTCGAGCGGCGGTCGTTGCGGTCGGCGTAGAGAGTGGCGGGGGCGAGATGGACGACAGCCTGGTCGGCCGCCGAGCGGATGGCGATGTCGATCGTGCTGATCGCTTCCGCGCCGAGGACGTTGTCGCTCGCGTCGGCCGCCATGACCTGGACGATGACGGCCGCGCCGGTCTTCACCGTCGGGGTGACGGGGTTCGAGGCGTACGTCGCCGTCACCGAGCCGCCGTTGATCGTGAAGACCTGGAAAGCCGGGTTGTTCGCTGCCGGCGTGCCGCCGGAGATCGTCCCCCCGGCCGAGCGGAAGGGCGTACCGAGACTGTTCTTCGTCGCCATGTCGGCGGCCGTGAGGGCGATCTTGCCGCCGTCCGGCACGAGGTTCCCTTCGATGTCGCGGATGTTCGTGATCGTCAGGGTCGTGGTGCCCGGCGCGATCACGGTCGGCGGCTCCGCCGTCACTTCCGCGCTGTGGCCGACGTACGTACGGTCCTGGCGGGGGACGATGAAGTAAGTGCCGATGAACTGCGAGCCGTCCGTGAACACGGCCTTCACCGTGTACGTCCAGTCTTCCCGGATGAACCCCGCGTCCGCGGCGAAGAGCGTGAGCGTGGTGCCGTTCGTGACGGGGAAGCTGACCTGGCCGGTGCCGTTGTTGAGCAGCGGCGAGCCCGGATCGAGGGCTACGCCGATCGGCGGCTGGCCGTTGCGCGTGCTGCGCGTGAGCGGACCCGAGAGGTCGATGTAGCTGAGGGTGCGGGTGACGCCGTCGCCGATGGCCAGGCTGACGGTGAAGACGGCGTCGAGGTTGCCGTCCGGCACCAGCGACCCGGCAGCGGCGCCGACGCGGTCGACGAGGATGCCGTCGTAGTGCAGTGAGGTCGAGCCTTCCGACGGCGGAAGCGACGGCGTGCTGCGGATGCTCGTCGTCGCCGCGTCGCTGCGGTTGGTCACGGCGTCGATGGCCACGATCGAGAGCGGATCGTCGATCGAGCCGGCGATGTAGATGGAGAAGCTGCCGTCGCTGCCCGCGCGGACGGTGGTCATCGCGGAGCTCTTCGTGTTCGTGATCTCGACGGTCGCATTGGGCTCGACGGCGCCGGCATAGCCGTAGACCATCGAGCTGCCGTTGACCGGCGGCTCCGCCGTGATCCGGGTGATGTCGGGGAGTACCGGCGGGGTGCGGTCGACGACCACCGTGAGGCTCGTCTGCGCCGTCTCGCCGCTCTGCGCCGTGGCCGTGGCGGTGATGACGAGCGGCCCTTCCGGCGCGCTGGCCAGCGGGAACATCGCCTCGTACGGCGACGCCTCGTCCGTGATGCTGCTACCGCTGGCGGTGAAGACGATGGAGACGACCGGCTCGCTCGCCGTGGCCGTCGTGGAGACGGCGTCGCGGACCTGCGTACCGGCGCCCGGGCTGCCGAACGTGAGCGTGAGCGGGCGATTGTTGATCAACGCGCGGATCGGCGGCGAAACGGCCGTCGTGTTGCCTGCCACGTCGACAGCGCGGGCGGTGAAGTTGTGCCAGCCGTCCGCGAGCGAACGGGTGTCGTAGCCCGCCGAGAGGGCCGGGGCCGTGAGGTTGAGGAAGTGGCTGTTGTCGACGTACACCTCGACGCGATGCACGCCCGAGGTGGCGTCGCTCGTGATCGCACCGATCGTGATGCTGCCGTTGAGCGTGGCGTCCTGGCCGATGCCGGTGAGCTGTGGCACCGCCGGCGCCGTCGCATCGAGCTTGAACGTGCTCGTGACCGTGCCGGTGTTGCCGGCGCGGTCCGTCATCGACGCGTCGAGCGTGTGCGTCCCTTCGGCCAGCGCCGTTGCCGGCGTGAAGTACATCGTGGCGCCGGAGAGCTGCGTCGTCACGGCCGTGCCGTCGAGGCGGAGCGTGCCGCTGGCGGCGGCGATGCCGCTGACCGGATCGACACCGTTGACCTGGATCTGCGGCTGGAGCGTACGGATCCAGGTGTTGTTGGCCGGCGACGTCACCGTCAGCACCGGCGCCACGGTGTCGGTGGTGGCGAAGGTGGAGGTGAACGCCGTCGTCTGCACGTTGCCGCTCGCATCCATCGCGCCGTTCACTTTGACCGTGTAGACGCTGTTGTCGGCGAGCGGGGCGGACGGCGTGAAGACGATGGTGGTTGGCGACGTCATCGCCGCACTGCCGGCCACGCCGTCGAGCGTCACGACTGCCGAAGCGTCATTGTTCGCAGCGAGCGATTCGTCGAACGTCACCGTGACCGCCGTCGTAGCCGCGACCTGGATCGCGCCGCCGGCGGGGACGACGCTCGCCACCTTCGGCCCGGAGAGGTCGATCGTGTGGAAGCGGCTCGCCGTTGTTTCAAGAGGATGCCGCCCGAAGACGTCCGTCACCGACGTGCTGACGTTGACCGTCAGCTCCGACGAATCAGGCCAGGTGCCGGTGAGCGTGACGCTCTTCGCGTCGCTCGAGAGCGACGCGTTACCGCTCACCGTCGTCGTGCCGTTGCGCACGGTGATGCCGGCGGCGGAGAGCAACTGATTGCTGAAGACGACGACGACGGGCGTCGTCTGCGTCACGCCGATCGCACCGTTTGCCGGTGTGATCGAGACGACGCGCAGCGGCTGGTCGTCGAGGACGAGAGTCCCGAGGTCGACCGTCTGGCCGTTCGTCGTGAGGCTGCCCTGCGAAAGCGCCAGGCCCGTGGTGATCGGGTCGTTGATGCGGACCGTGAAGTTGCTGAACGGCACGCCGCGCGCCGTGAAGCGGCCGTCGTTGCCTGCCTGCACCGTCACCGAACGGCTGGCGTCGAGCTGCAGCACCACGTTCGCGCCGACCGCCGGCGTCGTGCCGTTGGAGCGCATGACCAGGCCCGTGACCGTGCCGCTCGGCTGGATCTGTACCGTCAGGTCGAGCGTCTGGTTCGGCGCGATGCTGCCGGAGGCGGTGCCGTACAGCAGGAACTCGCCCGATTTCGCCGTCAGTGTCGCGGAGAACGGACCGGCCGGCACCTGCGGCAGGGCGAACAGGCCGTCCGCCTGCGCCTGCACGGTGAAGCTGTACGGAACGGCGCCGTTGCCGGTAATCCTGATGCTGCCCGCGATGGCCGCGCCGGCCGAGTCGAGGGCGTGGCCGCTGATGCCGCCGACGCCGTTGAGCGTCAGCGTGACGTCCGTCGTCCGCGAGCCGGCGATGTCGGCGCTGCCGCTGGCCTTGTCGATGCCGCCGAGAACGTCCGCCGTGAGGTTGGCGTAACCGGCCGGGACGCGCTCGAAGGTGAACGCGCCGGTCGTGTCACTAATCGTGGTGAGCGTCGCGCCGCCGGTGCCGCCGACATAGACGGTGACGAGCGACAGCGGCGCCGCCGACCGGCCGCCGGCGGCGACGACATGGCCGGTGAGCTTGCCGGAATCGCGCAGGGCCACGTCGAGCGTGAGCGTCTGCGCTTCACCCGTCAGCATGCCGCTGGTCGTGCCGGTCAGGAAGTTGCCCGACAGGCTGCCGGTCACGTTGATCCTTCCCTCGGGGATGCCGTCGACGGTGTAGCGGCCCGTGGCATCGGCGAAGGTGATGACGTCGAAGCTGCCGTTGGTGATCCGCACGTGCGCGCCCGGCTGCGCCGCGCCGTTGCTGGTCACGAGTCCGGTGACGCGTCCGACCCCCTGCGCCACGAGGTTGACGTCGACGACTTCACCCTCGGTGCTGATGGTGCCGACCGCCACGCCGCTGCGCGCCGTCTGCGGGTCCTGCGCTTCGAGGCGGAACGAGCCCGCCGGCACATAAGTAAAGGAGAAGGTGCCGACCTCGCCGTTGCCGGCCGTGGTGGTCGTGCCGATGACGACGTTGTTCGCCACGAGCTTCACGGCGCCGAACGGAATCGGCGTCGTGCCGTCGGCGCGCACGAACTTCCCGCGCACCGTGCCGGTGGTCGTGAGCGGCACCGTCATCTCCAGTGTGGCCCCCGGACCCGAGAGGGTGGAGGTGCTGCGTCCGCCGCGGGCGAAGGCGTCGTTGGCCTGCGCCGTCAGCGGCCCTTCGAAGACGTTGTCGAACTTCACCACGCCGCCGTTCGACGCTTCGAGCGCCGCTTCGTAGACGCGGTTCGGGAACTGGTTCTCCTCGAGACGGACGAAGGCCTTCGTCACCGGGTTGCCGCCGCCGTCGACGACGCGTACCTGTACCGTCCCGCGGCCCTTCAGGCGAAGGTCGTGCGTCATGTCCTGCGCGGCGCGGATGTAGATCGAATCGCGGCGGAGCCCGCCCGTGACGGCGTCCCGCGCGGTGAGGCTGTAGCTTCCCTCGGGGAAGATCTTCGCGAACTGGTACTTGCCGTTGACGTCAGTCGTGACGGTCGTCTCCGGCAGCGGCCCGACAGCCGTCACTTCGACGCCCGCACCGGCCGGCGTGACGCCGTCCGGCAGGTAGACCGTGCCGGAGAGGACGCCCGAGATGGTGTTGACGAGCTTGAGCGGGAAGTCGAGCGTCGCGCCGTCCTTCGTGAGCGTGCCGCTGCCGCCGACCGCCGTCGTAAAGAACGGATGGGTGGCCGTGACGCTCACCTGGCCGACGTTCACGCCGCTGAAGCGGAACTTGCCGTTGACGTCCGTGCGGATGCGCTGCGCCAGGCCGCCGACGAGGCTGCAGGCGTCTTCATCGAAGACCCTGCCGCCGAGGCGGATGTCGGCGCCGAGCGCCGGCGTGCCGTCGGGGTTCAGGACCGTGCCGGTGATCGTGCCGGAGCCGGGGAAGATCAGGACGCCATAGACGGTGGAGCTGTCGGCGGTGAGCGACGCCTGCGCGTCCGCCTGATCGGTGAAGGTGCCGGCCTGGCGGATGGCGCGGACGTGCACAGTTCCGAGCGGCAGGTTCTCGAAGCGCACCTTGCCCTGCGCGTCGGTCGTCTTCGCGACGCATCCGCACGGATTGCCGCAGCCGCCGAGGAGATCGACTTCCTGGTTCGCCACCGGGTTGCGGGCCGCGTCGAGGAGCGTGAACTCCGCCGCGCCGACGCCCGAGAGCGTGATCGCCACGTTGGAGATGAGCTGGTTCGGCTGGCTGATCGTGATGAGCGTCGAGCCGCTGCGCAGCCCGTCGCGCGATTGCGCCTTCACGGTCTGCTGCGTCGCCGGCCTGACCAGCAGCCCCACGAGCTCGAACGAGCCGTCGGCCTTCGTCAGCACGCCGCGGTCATCGACGGAGACGACGACGTCGCTCGCGGCCGCGCCGTCGGGGAAGCGCACGACGCCGCGCACCGTCCCGTAGCCGTCGCTGCCGATGACGATCGCCAGGTCCTTCGTCAGCACGTCACCCGCGCCGGCGATACCCGTCGCGCTTCCTCGGTCGCGCTGGTTGAGCAGCGCTTCGATCAGGTACTCGCCGGTCGGCAGGCCGCTGAAGGAGTACGAGCCGTTCGTGTCCGTGGTCGTGAGGGCGATCGGGATGAGCGAGCCGTCGTTCCCTCTGACGCGGTAGACGACCTGCAGATTCGGGAGGAGCTGGACGTCCGAGCCCTGCACGCGGCGGACGACGCCCTTCGCGCTGACCGTGCCGCCGTCGAGCGTCAGGTCGACCACGGCGGCAGTGCCGGCGCGGTCGATACGGCCGAAGCTCTTGCCGAGGCTCGCGTCCTTCACCGCGCGGACAGAGACGGCGCCGACGATCAGGTTGTCGATGCGGTAGCGCCCCTGCGAGTCAGACATCGCGCTGCCGTGGCTCTGCGAGTCCGTCTGGCTGAGGGCGACGACGCTCGCGCCGGCTACCGGCTGGCCGACGAGATCGCGCACCGTGCCGGTGACGGAGCCGCGTCCGAGCATGGCGATATCGAGCACGATCTGCTCGCCCGCGGCGCGGACGGAGCTGGAGACGTAGCGGAGCGCGCCCGTGGCCGGGTCCTTCGTGGAGATCTGGAAGGCCATGCCGCAGCGGTCCTGGCGCACGTAGCGCAGCTCGTAGCGGCCGTCGCCGCCGGTGCGGATCGCCGTCAGCCCCTTGTACTCGTCGAGCGGCGGGATGCAGAGGATCTCGGGATTCTGGGCGTACGTGACGACGGCGTTGCCGATCGGCGAACCGTCCGCGTCGAGGATGCGTCCGGAGACGACCGCACCCATGTCGATGAGGCGCGACGCCAGTGCCACCGTGGCCGCCGGACCGCGGACGCCGCGCAGATCGTCGATGCCCTGCACCGAGAGCTGCGTGGCGACGTACGGCCCTTCCGGCTGGTCGAGCGTGGCGAAGACGAGACGGCCGGAGAGCTGGCGCTTCGCCGAGATCACCTTGTTCTTCGCAATCGTGTAGTTCGCAGGATTGCCGCCCGTGGCCGCGTCGACGATGCGGTCGAAGAGGATGGCGGTCTGGAACCCGAACGGCGCGGCACCGTCCAGCGTCTCCGGTCCGATGCTGTGCGCCGAGATGACGCGCGGCCCCTGCGGCAGGATCGTCTCGGAGCTGAGCGGCTGCTCGCTCTCGTACGTGCCGTCTCCGTTGGCGTCGATGTCGAGCGTCGGATCGCCATCGACGTTGACGCGGTACTTGCCGCCCGCCGTCATCGTCACCTGCGCCGTGCCGCGGTGGAACGCGTCGCCGGAGGGGTGGGTGAGGGCGATGTCGATGGTCGACGCCGCCGTGGCCGTCAGCTCGAACGTGTACGGGCCGGCGTTCGGCGACGGGATCAGCACCAGGCGCGAAGCGCTCGTGGCGCTCGTGCCAAACGGAACCGAGACGGCCGAGAGGACTTCACCGTTGTTGAAGGTGCTGGCACCGGCGCTGACATGGCCGCTGCCATCCTTGACGCTGATCGTCACCGGCGCGCCCGAAGCGTTGCCGGCCGCAAAGGCGATGTACGCCGGACCGGAGGCCGCGACGTCCGCGATCTCCCGCTCGTAACGGGTGGCGCCACCCGCCAGCTCCGCGCGCTGCTTGAGCGCGTTGCCGATGGCGCGCGAAAGGTCTGACCCCGCGTTGGTCGTGCGGAGGAGCTGGTCGAAGCCCGCGTCGACCGGGCTGCCGCCGTAGAAGTCGAAGAGGAGGTCGCGTACGGCATCGTCCACCGGCTGTCCGAGCGAGGTGCGCAGCCCCGCTTCGGCCAGCGCCAGCGCCTTCTGCGTCACCACCGGACGGGAGGTACGGATCACCCCCTTCGGCAGCGTGCCGGACGGGGCGTTGGCGATGCTCCACGCCTGCCCGAGGACGCGCATCGCCGCGGCGACGACCGTCTGCGGGACGTGATCGACGGCCGTCGGGAGCACGAGCGTGTCGGGGGAGAGCGGGACGCCCCGCTCGCCGACCGCCAGCGTGAACTTGAGCGTGCCGGTCGAGCCGTTCTGCGTGTCCAGGTTCAGGTACGTGGCCACGACCTGGCCCGTGCGGTCGGCCACGAAGTCGTACTCGAGCATCCGCGAATCGCGCGGCTGCAGCGTGGCGATCGACTGCGTGGCATCGCCTACCATGTGCGCGCCGGACATCCGCGCGCCGTCCAGCGTCACACGGACGTCATTCGCCAGCGACTGGCTGATGTTGTTGACCGTGACGTAGAGCTTGAAGCGCTCCCCCTGGCGGACGATCGACGGGGCGGTGAACGTCATGTCGAAGTAGGGATTGCGCACCAGCACGCCGCCCGAGCCCGCGCCTTTGACCGTGACAGGTCCGGTGACGAGCCCTTCGAGCGTCGCCGCGATGTCGAAGTCGATGGTATGGAAGCCTTCCTTCTCGCCGCGCAGCAGGAACTCGGTCTCACCTTGCTCGCCTGGACGGAAGGAGACGATGTCGTCGGCCGTGCCGAATTCGCCGTCCGCGCCGGCGGCGACGACCGGCAGCGTCGAGAGCTGCGGCCCCTTTGTCGTATCCGGGAGCATCAGCGGATCGTCGAGCGAGCCCGGCACCTTGTCGGCGCCTGCCGGCAGCTTGATCGTGCCGGTGACGTCGTGGACCGTCAGGTTTGACGCTCCCGGGGCGCCGTTGGCGACGTAGAGCTTCGCCGAGAAGAACTGCTTGAGGTACCCGACGTTGCCCGGGATGACCAGCACGCTGGGGATGCGCACCGGCTCGGATTTGCCGTTGGACATGCGCACCGTCGGCTCCTCGCCGTCGGCCGGCTTGAGGAGCATCGGCACGATCGTCGTGAGCGGCGGCATCTGCGCCCGCTCCGGCTCCCCCGCCGGGAGCAGCGGCTGCGGCACCGCGACGCCGCGGCTGTCGAATACGACCGGGAAGCTGAAGTTGACCGGCGACGACTCGGTGGCCATCCCGAGCGTGAACTCGAATCCGAGATACGAGTCGTTGTCCAGGACGATGCCTTTGGCTTTGATCTCCTCGAGCGTGAGCGCCCGCGTGGTGACGGAGGTGATGAGGACCTGCTCGATGACCTCGACGTCGACGCGGTTCGGCGTGACGTCCAGGACGGTGGCGCCGTTGAACGTAAGTCTAAGGTTGGAAAGGGTGTAGTTGCCCGACGTCGGCAGCGGCGGAATGATCAGCACCAGCGGATCGGGCGAGGAAGTCTGCGGCAGGCTGATGGGAGCGCGCAGCCCCGGCCCCGCCAAGTCCCCTTCGATCTCGAACCCGCCACCCAGCAGCCGCTGCGCCTCCGCCAGCGACAGGTCCGTGTTCCCTGCCCGGATCGTCACCCGGATGCCCGAAGCCGTGTTCTTCGGCACCGTGACCTTCTGCGGCTCCGCATACGCCGCCAGGCCCGAGAGCCGCAACTCCAGCTCGCCAAGCTTCCGAGGCTTGAGGAACTGCGCCGACAGCGCACCCGCCAGAGAGCTCAGGAGGGCAAAAAGCAGGAGCACACGACGGGTGTCGGACAGACGGACTGACGGCACACAGACCTTCTTTCAGCCGGGACACATCCGCCCGCACACACTGCCGGCATCGGGTTTACAAAATTGGACGACTCGTCGGCAGTGTAACATTTGTGACTGAACCGTCAACTTCCGGATTAACGGACAGGTGACGAACGGCTGACGCCGGAACGACGGCATTCCGAGGGTGGTGGGCAGCCGATGGGACCTATGGGAGCTCCGCTCCGCCGTGCGCAGCCCCATAGGTCCTATCGGCCCCATCGGTCCTATCGGCCGCCCATCGGCCCCATCGTCACCCCACGCGGCTTACGCCCTCACGAATCCACGGCCTCGCCGTGCGCCGCGAACTGCACGTGAGCGAGGATCGCCACGAGCGTCACACCGCCGATCGTGTTGCCGAGGAGCACCGGGAGCACGAAGTGCGACAGGGCGGTGCCCAAGCCGGTGGAGCCCTCCGCCACCAGGAAGAAGACGTCGACGCTGCTCCCGACGATGTGCGGGAACTGCGAGACGCCGACCAGATACGTGATGAGGATGATCACGACGACGCGGAACTGCTGCGCGAACGGCAGGAGCCAGACCATCAGCGCGATCAGCCACCCGGCGAAGATCGCCCGCAGTAGCGTGGTGGCGAAGTCGTGGCCCATCGCCTCCTCCCCCAGGTGGCGCATCGTTTCGCGGACGCCGGGACTGACGGCGGTCGTGCGCGCCATGACCGTGGCGAAGGCGAAAGCGCCGGCGAGGTTTGCGATCAGCACCACCGCCCAGAGCCGGGCGATCCTGGCGAGGATCGCCAGCTTCTTCCGGACGAGGAACGGCAGGATCACGGTGAGCGTGTTCTCGGTGTAGAGCTGCTGGCGTCCGAGGATCACGATCAGGAACCCGAAGCTGTAGCCGAAGTTGGTCAGAAGCGGCGTCCACTCAGCCTCGGGGAGGTGATGCCGGAGCACCGCCTTCCCGATGAACGAAAACCCCATCGACAGGCCGGCCGCGAGGCCCGACCACGCCAGTGACGACGTCAGCCGTTCCAGCTCGGACTCCCCCTCCTGCTTGATCGCCTCGTAGACGACTTTCCCCTCCGGCGCACTCCGTTCTTCCGCCTCGTCCTTCTGCTTCGCCTTCTCCGGTTCCATCGATCAGCCTCCTCTCCAGTGCCGCGGATTGACCGGAGTGGCAAGAACGGGTCCTGGGGAGCGCATGCACGATTGATCAGAGGAGAACTTGTCGGACCGCCAACAAGGCGTAGGCGTAACGTAAGCGTCGGGGAACGTTTCCTTGAAGCCGGAACGCGCGACACTCAAAAGCTGGCGGGGATCGCTCGCTTACTTTGCTACGTCGCGCAGCCAGGTGCCGGCGGAGCGGTCCGCGGCGTAGCGGACGCAATTGCGTCCGGCGTGCTTCGCGGCGTAGAGCGCGCGGTCCGCGCGGTCGATGAGTATCTCCGGCGTTTCGCCTTCGACCGGGGTCATCGAGGCCACCCCGCAGCTTCCGGTGACGCGGAGAGCGGCGATGTCGTCGTAGCGGATCGAGAGCTGCTCGATGCCTTCGCGCAGCGACTCGGCCACGCGCATGGCCTCTTCCGGACGCGAGTTGGCGACGAGGATCGCGAATTCTTCACCACCGTAACGGGCCACCACGTCGCCGCGCGCGTGGACGCGTTCGGCCAGGAAACTGCCGACGGCGCGGAGGCAGGCGTCGCCTGCCGGGTGACCGCGGCGGTCGTTCAGCTCCTTGAAGTGATCGAGGTCGAGCAGGATGAGCGCGAGCGGCTGATCGCGGCGGAAGGCGCGCTCCCATTCGTCGGCCAGGGCACGCTGGAAGTAGCGGCGGTTGGCGATGCCGGTCAGGTCGTCGAGCAGCGACAGCCGTTCCAGCCGCTCGTTTGCCTGCTCCAGCAGCGACACGGTGCGGTGCAGTTCATCCGTCCGTTCGACGACGCTCACCCGCAGTTTTTCCGCCTGACGCGACAGCGCGCGCGTCCGCAGCCGCACGACCAGGGCCACCACGCCAATCGCCACCAGCACCCACAGCGCGATCGCGAAAGGCTTCGCGTACCACGGTGGCAGCACCGTGAACGACCAGGTCGACTCCTGGCTCACGCCCGCCGCCGCGCCGCGCGCCCGCACGTGGAACGTGTACGTCCCGGCCGCAAGGTTCGTGTAATCGATCGACGGCTCGGCCGTCCAGCGGCTCCACCCCGCGTCGAGCGGCTCCAGGCGGTACTGGTACATGACGCCCGGACGGAACGATACCGGTGCGAACTCGACCCGCAGCCGGCCGAAGTCGGGCGGCAGTTCGGCGGCCTGCGAAGTGGCCCCCGTGGCGCCGCCGAAGAGCACGCGGTCGTCGGCAGCGGCGACGCGGCGGATCATCGGCGGCGGTTGAGCGGCGATGCCGTTCGTCATCGACGGCTCGTAGCGGAACAGGCCGCGGTCAGAGCCGAACCAGACGATGCCGTCCGCATCGGCGCGGAGGAACTGGAGGTCCGCCGCGGTGACGCTGACGAGCGGGCGCGCTTCGCGCTCGAACGTGCCGTCCGGGCGACGCTCCACCACGCGCGGCGGCGTCGAGTTCAGCCAGACGTTCCCGTTGCGGTCTTCGGAGAGGAGGAAGAAGCCCTGCGGAGCCTGCACGTGCCCGAGGAGAGGATCGGGGACGAAGCGGCCGTTCGAATCGAGGCGAAGGATGCGGCCCTGCGCATGCGTGAAGACGATGCGGCCGCCGATCTCGAATACGTTCATTTCACCGTCGCCGAGCCGGCGCATGCGCGGCTTTGGCTTCGACAGCTCGTCGACACGCAGGACGCCTTCGACGACGGAGCCGCACCAGAGCACGCCGTCGCGCTCGACCAGCGAGCCGAGATAGGGGCTGCTGCCCGGGAGGATGCCGTCGTAGCGCCAGCCGGCGGCGGTGCGGTGCAGGACGCCGAGCCCCGTGCGCGTGCCGGCCCAGACGCGCGAGGGATCGCTCGTGCTGCGCAGCAGCGTGTAGACGCCGGCGCGCTCGGTGCCGGGGATGCGCGTGGCTTTGTTTCCGTCGATGCGGTAGATGCCGCTGCCGCTGCCGACGAGCAGCTCGTCGTTGAACGGCAGCATCGTCCAGGCGCCGGCGGGACTGCCTTCGATCCGCTCGCCGCCGAGCGCGAAGACGCCGTGCGACGTCGACGCCAGCAGCTTGCCGCCGTAGCGGGTGACGTCGTTCACCGAGCCTTTGATGCCGCTGCGGGCGTCGATGATCGAAACGGGGGAGGCGAGGTCGAGCCGCGCGATGGGGCCGTGGAACGCGAGCCAGAGGGCCCCTTCACGGTCGGCGAACGGCATGGCCAGGATGTCCTCGGGGAGGCCGGCTTGGCTGTCGATGATCGCTTCGATGTTGCGGCCGTCGTTCGAGAGGATGGCCAGGCCGTGCTCGCGCGTGGTGATGACGAGGCGGCCGTCCGGCAGTTTGGTGCCACCGGTGACGCGTTTCCCTTTGATCCAGTCCGAGGCGGCGCTGGCCATGCGCGCGCCGTCCATCGTGAAGAGCCCTTCATCGCGCACCGCGGCGAGGCCGGCGCCGAGCACGAGGTCGGTGTGCTTGCCGCTGAAGCCCGCGGAGACGAGGCGGTTGCCGTCCAGGCGCTGCAGGCCGTGCTCGCCCGTGAGATAGACGCTGCCGCCGGCGCGATGCATCGCATCGGGCGCTTCCCCCTGGCGAAAATCAGCGACCACACGTGCGGCAACGCCGTCCGCGTGAATGAGGTAGTTGTCGGTCAGGAAGAGAAAGCCGCGGTCGGCGACACTGATGGAGCGGAGATCGCCGATGTCGCGCTGCCCGGCCGGCAGCAGCGGCAGGAAGGAGCGGTACTGCAATGTGCCGCGGCCGTCGGTGTCGAGCGTGCCGATGTCGCCGACGCCGCCGAGGACGATGTGGCCCGCCGCGTCGCTCTCGATGGCGAAGACCGCCGCGTCGTCGGGCAGCGGGATGAGCCGCCACCAGGCGCCGTCGTACGTGAGGACGCCGCCGAGCGTGGCGAAGAAGAGGATGCCACGCGCGTCCTGGGCCACATCGAAGGTCTGCGCGCCACCGCGATGCTCCTCGGCGCGATGCACGGTGATGAGCGGAAAGCCCCGCTCACTCGCCGAAGCGAGCGTGTAGACGAACGCCATGGCGCACGCGAGCGCGAAGGCGCGGGCAGAACTGAAGGGTCGCTTCACAATTGCTCTCTGGGGGCCGGACAGCGGAAGAGTGCCCCAACGGGGCCGTCGTTGCAAGGTATCGTTGCGGGTACGATTGGAGGGTGGATCGGCGCCGCATGAAGAAAGTCGCTTTTACGCTCCTTGCGGCAGGCGTGCTCGCTTTCGTGCTGCTGCACGTTCTCGTGCGGCCGTCGAACGATCGTGACTGGACGGTCGACAACTCACGCCTGCCGCACGCCGAATTCCGTGGGCCGCTCGTGACGGTGCGCAACGTGCGCAACTTCTCGTACGAAACGGACAGCGTCTATACGCCCGCCTGGTACGGCAAGACCTTCGACCTGCGCCGCCTCGATTCCGTCTGGTTCATCGTGGAGCCGTTCAGCGAATGGGACGGCCCGGCGCATACCTTCGTCAGCTTCGGTTTCGGCGACGAGTTCGTGGCCATCTCCGTCGAGATCCGTAAGGAAAAGGCGGAGTCGTTCTCGCCGTGGCGCGGCCTCGCGCGGCAGTACGAGCTGTTGTACGTGGTGGGCGACGAGCGGGACCTCGTCAAGCTGCGCAGCAACTACCGCAAGGATGACGTCTACCTCTATCCGGTGCGCACGACGCCGGAACGGATGCGAAGGATGTTCGTCGACATGCTCACGCGAGCCAACGCGGTGGCGGCGAAACCGGAGTTCTACAATACGCTGACGAACACCTGCACGACGAATATCGTCCGCCACGCGAACACCGTGGTGCCGGAGCGCATCCCCTGGAGCACCGCGATCCTGCTGCCCGGCAAGTCGGACCGGTTCGCGTACGACCTCGGGCTGATCGATACCGACGTGCCGGTGGAGGCGCTGCGGAAGCGGTACCGCATTAATGAGCTCGCGGAGAGGTACGCCAATGACCCGCGGTTCTCGCTGCGTATCCGCGGCCGGTGATCGTTGCGTGGTCCGAAATCTACCCATCGCGACATTCGCTGACCCGTCGCAGGTTCCAAAATGCGCACATTCGGACCCTTTCGCGGAACACTGAATAACGCAACGATCTCCGCGATGGCCGGCAACAACCCGCAGACGGTCCTGAACATCTACACGAACGCCCCCGGCACCTACATGGGCGGCACGCTCCTCGGCTGGGCCACGTTCCCCTGGGAGCTCGCCGGCAACGCGGGCATGGACGGCGTCGTCATGAACAACATCGCCCTCAACCTCGGCGGCACCACGAGCTACAACGCGGCGACGTCGTGGCCCACGAAGTCGGCCACTGGCTCGGCCTCTACCACACGTTCCAGGGCGGCTGCACCGGCTCGACCGGCTACGACGGCGGGTAGGACCGCCTGTGGCCGCAGCATCGCGGAGTGTGTACAAAAGCGGCAGCTTCCGCTGCCGCAGTCCAAACTACCGCGAGGGGCCGAGTCGAACGCGGGCAGCATCGCCATGCTGACTGCCCGCCGCCGCCCCGAATCCCCCACGGCCGTTCGCCGAGTTTGGAGTGCGGCAGCGGCAGTTGCCGCTTTCCCACAGCGGCGGCGGACGAGCCGCCGCATCGCTGAGTGGAATCCGCCGAAGCTGTTGGTTTTGAGACACGCTCCGCCTCCTCCGCCACCGCACGCCTGGACTGCTTCGCTGTCGCGAGCGGCACACCGGACGCTGGGAGGTACCGCCCGGACACCGGGAGCGTCGCGCAGGAACCCTCGAGCGTCCGGGCCGGTGCCGCAATGGCGTTGACTGAGAGGTTTGCCTCATGTGGGACAGACACTCCTGTCTGTCCGGCCCACCCCCGAGGTCCATTCCTCCAGACAAGCGGCCGTTCGGGTGCTCGCGCGAAGGAGGCAAAAGGCCGCCTCCTTCGCCACCGCACTCCAAGATTGTGTTGCGTCACTCTTCTGTGAGCTTGGCCAGGGCGGAGATGTTGATGTTCTCCAGCGCGGCTACCAGGGAGCCCAGGTCATCCACTCTTTCGAGCTTGGCGATGGCCTGTTTGATCTTCGGGTCGGCGACCGAGCGGTAGCTGCGGAAGCGGTGGGCCATGAAGCGGAGCAGGGGGATGAGCGTGTCCTTCAGCAGGTAGGCTTCGCGGGAGACGAGGTCCTGCGCCGGCGCGGAGGGCGTCGCGGCGATCGGCATCATGATGGGGGCGGGGGTGGGGCGTTCGTGCAGCTCCCGCAACGCGCGGAGCGTGGCGTCGAGCTTTTCGAGCCAGGGGGTGATGTCCTCGGACGACGATGCGGCGGCGGCAGGAGCAGGCTCCGACACGACCACCGGCGCCGCGTTGCGCGCGGCGGAATGGATTGCCTTCGTCACGTCGCCGATGCGGTCCGAGACCACGCTCAGCTCCGCCATCACGCGGGCGGCGGGATCGGTCTCGTTGCCCATGCGCTGCAGACGGGTGAAGCCGCGTTTGATCTCGTCCCATCTTGCGCGCTGCACGTCGGTCATCACGCCCCGCAGCTCCGCGAGCTTGAGCAGGTTCTCCTCGGCGCCGGTGGTCAGCGTCTGCGCTTCGCCGAGGTAGTGGTCGTCGATCAGACGCTCCAGCTCCTGGTCGTTCATCGCCGGGAGGATCTTCTCCGACAGTTTGTTCATGTTGCGATACGAGCCCTGCAGCTTGAACGGCGGCTCGGTGCGATAGGCGCTCTGCTGCGCGGCCGAAAGCACGTACTGGCGGTTCACCTGCGAGAGCAGCGACTGTACGCGCACCATTTTCTTGACGACGGCGAGGAGCTCGCTCAGCTCGACCGACGAATAATCGTGCGAGAGCTGGTCCGTCTGGATCGCTTCGCCGCGGGCGATGCGTACGAGCTTGTCGACATCTGCCATGTCGCGCGTCAGCAGCGGCGCGGTGACGGGGTTCGACGTCAGTGAGTTCTCGATGTAGCTCAGCTCGAAGAGCGAATCCTTCCCTTGCAGTACTTCGCCGAGGTTGTAGACGTCGGCGCGGTTGGCGAGCATGTCCGGGATCTCGAACTTCTCGCCCGATTCCGTGTACGGGTTGCCGGCCATGCAGACGGCGAAGCGTTTGCCGCGCAGGTCGTACGTCTTCGTTTCGCCGCGCCACACGCCTTCGATCTTGCGCTGCGCGTCGCAGAGCGAGATGAACTTCTGCAGGAACTCGGGATGCGTATGCTGGATGTCGTCGACGTACAGCAGCACGTTGTTGCCCATCTCGAGGCCGAGATTGAGCTTGATGATCTCCTGCTTCGCCGTGGCGTTCGGCGCTTCATTCGGATCGAGCGAGCGGACGGCGTGGCCAAGCGCGGGGCCGTTGATCTTCATGAAGACCAGGCCGAGGCGGTTCGCGATGTACTCCATCAGCGTCGTCTTGCCGTAGCCCGGAGGGGAGACGAGGAGCAGCAGGCCCATGAGGTCCGTGCGCTTCTTGTTGCCGGCGGCGCCCATCTGCTTGGCGAGGTTCGCGCCGATGAGCGGGAGATAGACGTCGTTGATGAGACGGTTGCGGACGAAGGACGACATGACCTTCGGCTGATACTCGCTGAGGCGAAGCCGCTTGCGCTCGCGTTCGAGGATGCGGTGGCGCACCTGCTGGTACGCGCGGAAGCCCGGCACCCGCTCTTCGGCGAACTTCGAGACGCGGGTGAGGAACTCGTCGAGACGCAGGTCCATCGCGCCGTTGACGATGCGGGCGTGCTGGCCGAGGAGGCCGGTGACGGTCGAGGAGGTCAGGGCGCTGGACCGCTCGCGGCTCAGCGTGCCGTTCGTGACGACGGCGGCGACGACTTCGTCGATCGATGCAGGACGGACACTCTTGTCTGTCCCGGCCAGGGACTGACCGGCATCGGCGTTCGGGGTGCGCGGGACAGACAGGAGTGTCTGTCCTACATTGTTCGATCGTGTTGCGTCGTAGTTCCTTGTGAACGATTCGACCCAGGCGCGTACCGTAGCGTGGCGGCGCGAGAGATCGCCCTGCATGGCGCGCAGGTCGTCCGAGAACTCCCGTTCGTGGCCGCGCGTGCGGAGGTGGGACGTGAACTCGTCGAGCAGCGTGGCTGCATCGGCGCTGAGCACGAACCGGAGCGGCTCGTGCGCGATCTCCTCGAAGAGATACTCGCCCGCGTGATGGGCATCGAGCTCGATGCCGTGCGCGGTCAAGAACGTGTCGATGGCCGACTGCAGCTCATTCCCGAGCCGCCCGATGGCGTCGTGTGTGTCGATGGCGGCGCGCAGCCGTCGCAGGCTCTGCGCCTGACGGAGCCACGCCTCCTTCTTCGCACCATCCTCGGAGAACGCCCAGAAGAGCGTCGCCGCGGCGCGCGCGGAAGGGGAGTAGCGCAGCAGGCCGGCCGTCGTGAGCATGCCGATCAGCTTCTCGGCGATCAGGGCGGCATCGGCGTCGTGCACGCCCCGCTCGTAACCTTCGTCGTAGCGGGTGGCGGCGAACTCGCGCAGCGACGCCAGCGGGGTCTTCGATTGCACGAGTGAGTACGCCAGGTACTCGCCGCGATAGACGTCCGCCGTCTCGCTCACGAGCTCCTGCTCCCAGTACGTGCGCGTGCCGTCCAGCTCCGGGTCTTCGATCGACTCGAAGAAGCCGGTGCCGGTGAGGTGCATGAACGGACGCCCTTCCTTCGGGAGGAACGTCAGCTCGAGCGGCTGGGTGTTGACGCTGAAGCGATGCTCGCCGAACTTGACGATGTTCGAGCCTTCCTCGAACAGCTCGCGGCGGTCGCGCAGCGAGCGGGCCGCTTCGTCGCGGGCCGACTTGAGGCGGCCGTCGATCTCGTCCGCGCGAACGACGTCGTTCAGCTCGCGCAGCTTGTCCGCGGTCTGCCGCAGCTTCGCGACCATGGCGTCGGACGCGAAGAACGCATTCAGCGCATCGACGGTCTCGATGGTGGCGGTGCGGCGGGCGATCCCCTGCAGGATGCGCTCGGCCGCCTGTGCGAGCTGTTCGGCGCGGCGCTGCCGCTGTTCGACGAGCGACTGCTTGCGCGCCGTGAGCGCCTCGTAGACTTCTTCGCGCTTCGTGCCGAGCTGCGCGACGTAGTCGTCGAACTCGCTGAACCGCGTCTCCAGTTCCTCGAGCTGCAGCATCAGCTTCGACAGCTCGGAGTCGCAACGGTCCGGCGAATCGGCCACGGACAGCGCGTTCGCCACGGTCTGCGCGAAGAGCTGGAACTGGACGCCGAACTCGGCGACGCGTTCCTTGCCGAGCAGCTCCTTGCGCCGCTGACCGGCGAGCGCGCGGACGCGGTTGAGCCCTGCCAGCAGCGTGGAGATGCGCTCCAGGATCTGGATGCGGGTCGTCGGGTCTTCGATCTCCAGCGAGCCGATGATTTCCGTCAGGAGGTTCAGCGACGCGACCACACCCTCCACCTCGGCGACGAGCTTGTCGGCCTCGGGTGTCTTCGTCAGGCCGGCGATGCGCGCTTCGATGGCCGCCGATTTCTCGGCGAACGGCGCCAGTGCCTTCTCGCCGAGGAGGAACTGCACCGTGAGCTTCGACAGGTCACCGAAGCGGGTGACGATCTGCTGTTCGAGCGCGTCCAGCTTGGGACGGGCGACGTAGCGGAGCTCGCGCAGCGAGATCACCTGCCCCTGCTTCGCGCGCAGTTCCGCCAGCGTGCCGACGTAGTCGTCGATGGACGTCCAGCTATCCGGCCGGATCGTGGCGAAGAGGGCGGTCAGCGCGGCTTCCGCATCGTCGACGGACTTCTTCGCCTGTGCCCGCAGCGCCTCGACTTTCTCGAACTCGTCGATGATCTGCTCGGCGGTCGTCCACACTTCCCGCACCGTCGACAGCAGATCCTCGGCCTCGGCGTTCCCGAGCCAGTAATACGCATCGGCGACGCGCTTCGCGGCGGCGACGAGGTCCTCGTACGTCGCCCGCGTCGGGCTCTGCTCGTCGATGAGACGGCAGATCGTGAGGGCGTCGGAGAGGCCGCGCACGAGGTCGCGGTTCCCGATCTTCTCCAGGAACGAGCCGGTCTTCGGCGCCTTCGCCGCGTGATCGTCGCTGACGAACGGCGTCTGCCAGATCCGCATCGCGTGGACGCGCGTCGGCTCCGCGCCCGTGGCCTCGAAGATCACGAGCTTGCCGTCGTCATACAGCGAGTAGCCGTGGCACGTCAGCGGATTGACGACTTCCTTGCGGATCAGGTTGTACGGGAAGAGGAGCGTGCGCCCTTCATCGCGGCGATGGAAGGCGTAGAGGACGTCCTCGCCGTTCGGCGCGCGCACCGTGCGGAGGAACTCCATCTGCTCCGGATCGTGATCGAACAGCTTCGCCTCGCCGGTGCGCAGGTAATAGCCGCCGGGGAAGATGATGCCGTGATCCTCCGGCAACTGGATGCAGGCGTGGCCGATGGCGTCGATGCGCTGCACGTGCTTGGTGCGGCGGTTGTAGACGAAGTAACGCTTCGTCTTTTCGCGGTAAGGCAGCACCTCGAGGAGGAGCAGGCTGCCGACGGCGGCGTAGCGGATCTGCGCGTCGTCGAGCGACTGGTCGCGCTCGTCGACCGGCTCCGCGTAGATGCCGCGGCCGGTCTCGGTGTTGTCCTCGACCTTGATCGTGAGGTCGCCGCCGATGGTCTCGACGAACACTTCGTCGAGGATCGAGACGTGCGGGAAGCGTCCCAGGATGTGGTCCTCGCGCGTCGTGAGCGTCCACTCGAAATCGTGGCGCGGCGGGAAGACGTGATCGCGCTCGCCGCGGTTGTCGATGTACGTGACGTTGCCCTTCGGGTCGACGGCCCAGCGGAAGACGCGGATGTCCGAGACCTTGTCGCTGGTCTGGAAGACCATCAGCAGCTTGCCGTCGACGCGGCGCAGTTGCAGCAGCCGGGAGTTGCGGTAGTACTGGTACAGCTCCTTGAAGTCGCGGACGAACTTCTCGTCCCCGAGGAAGGTCTCGCCCTGCGGCAGCGTGGAGAACTCGAACCCGCTCTCGGTCTGCGTGAAGCGGTGCAGCGAGAAGACGTCGGCGATGGTCGTCTCGGTCTTGAGGCCGATGAAGACGTTGTAGCCGAACAGCAGATTCGCGCCGACTTCGACGATGTCGCGCGGCACGCAGTTGTTCTCGGTGCGGATACGGTCCGCACCCAGTACCGCCATCTCCGTCCCGCCGAACACCCCGATGCGGCGCTTGTTCAGCGCCGACGCTTTGTTCGACAGGGTTTTGCCGTGGCCGAGGAGCCGGTCGCGGATGACTTCGTAGGTGCCGCGTTCGATGGACATGATTTTGGTTTTCGGTTGTTGGTTGTTGGTTTTTGGTGCTGCGCCCGGCATCCGGTTTCTTCAACCGAAAACCGAAAACCAAAAACCAACAACCGCGTTAGCGCTACTGCTCTGCGCGCACGGGGAGCTTCTGCTCCACGACGGGAATGGCGGCGTCCTTCTTGTCCGTGACCGCGTGGGCAATGGCGTTCAGCACGCCTTTGCCGTCGCCGAGCTGTTCGAGCAGGGACTGCACGCTCTTGCTCTCGCCGAGGAAGCCGTCGAGGGACTTGGCCATGCCGATCGAGTTCACGAGGCGGTCGAGGAACTGGCCGTCGCCGCCGACGATGTCGATGTTCGCGGTCTCGAGGGCTTTGCCGAGGATCTGGGCTTTGGCCTGCTCGATCGTCTGCTGCGCCTTGATCGACTCGCTGCCGAGGTGACGCTGGGTCTCGATGCGCAGACGGAACTCCTCGTGCTCGCGCGTGGCCACGTCGAACTCCCGCATGGCGGTCGCCTTCTGCTGGATGCCCTGCGCCTCGGCTTCCGCCTTCTGACGCATGACCGAGGCTTCGGCCGCACCGGTGCGCTCGATGGCAGCGGCATCCGCTTCCTTCACGCGGATCTGCGACAGGCCGAACTTCTCCGTGGCGATGGCATCCGCTTCCTTGACCTTGGCATCGGCCAGGCCGCTCGCGGCGGCTTCGGCCTGCGCGCCTTCGGCGAGGCGGATCTTGGCCTTCGCGTGACGGTCGGCCGCTTCGAGCTCCGCTTCGGCGAGGACGACGCGCTGCTTCGCCTCATGGCCGGCAGCGATCTCCTGCGCTTCCGCGGCTTTGATGTCCTTCACCAGGCGCTCCTGCGCTTCGGCTTCGGCGGCGATGAGCACCGCTTCCTTGTTGCGCTTCGCATCCTCGATGACGCGGAGCGACTTGATGCGCTCCTCCTCCTCGGCGACGGTGCGGTCGACGACGATGCGCTCGCGGATGACGTCCTGAATGGCCTTCTTCTCGACCTCCAGGGCCTTCTCTTTCTCGATGCGCGACAGCTCGACGGCGCGCTCGCGCGACACCGCTTCGAGCGAGCGGTCCTTCTCGACGCGCTCCGCTTCGATGGCCACGACGCGCTCGCGGTTCTTCTGCGCCACTTCCACCTGCCGGGACTTGTTCTGCTCCGCGATCTGCAGCTCTTCGTCCGCCTTGATGCGGGCGTTCTCCGCGCGCAGGCGCTCTTCGGACTGGATCTTCGACAGCTCGGCCGCTTCGCGCGCCCGCACCGACTCGATCTCACGCTTCTGCTTCGCCTCGGCGTCGGCCTGCTGCCGCTCGAGCTCGAGGATCGCTTCCTGCGCTTCGACGTCCTGCTTCTTGATCTGCTTCTTCTCGGTGTTGGTGAACTCGTTCGTCTTCACATGCTCGACCGACGTGAGCTCCGTGATCTTGCGGATGCCCTGCGCGTCGAGGATGTTCAGCGGGTCGAGGTTCAGGAGCGGCGTCTGCTCGAGGTAGTCGATGGCGGCGTCTTCGAGGACGTAGCCGTTCAGGTCGCGGCCGATGAGATTGATGATGGCGTCGCGGAACTCGTGGCGCTTCGTGTAGAGGTCGACGAAGTCGAGCTGCTTGCCGACGGTCTTGAGCCCCTCGGAGAACTTGGCGCTGAACAGCGCTTCGAGCGTCTGCGGGTCGGAGGCGCGCACGCAGCCGATCGACTGCGCGACCTTGATCACGTCCTCGACCGTCTTGTTGACGCGGACGAAGAACGTGACCTTGATGTCGGCGCGGATGTTGTCTCGGCAGATCAGGCCATCCTTGGCGCGGCGGTCGATCTCGATCGTCTTGACCGAGATGTCCATGATCTCGGCCTTGTGGATGATCGGCCAGACCGTGGCGCCGGTGAACGTGACTTCCGGCTCGGCCTTCAGCTTGTTCACGATCAGGGCCTTGCCCTGCTCGACCTTCCGGTAGAACTTCGCGACGAAGACCATCGTGAACGTGCCGAGAATCGCGGCCGCTCCGACGAGCAGTACTGCGCCAATGATGATGTCCATGGTTTCTCCTTGTTGGGGGGTAGAGGTTGGCTCAGGCGCTCTGCGTGTCGGTGAGCGCTCTGTCGAGCGGTCCGACGCGGTAGATGCCTTCGTCCGGATCGTAGTCGTAGATGATGGCGCGGCTGTCGCGCGTGAGCTGGTTCTCGCGCAGGCAGCGCACTTCGGCGATGAAGCCGGCGCCGCCGTCGCTGACTTCGGCCGTGCCGGTCTTCTCGTCCACCCGCAGCGAGCGGATCGTGCAGACCTTGCCGACGAGCGACGCCCGTCCCGGTGCCGCGGCGGTGACGAAGATCGGCCGGAGCGGCTTGACGGCGCGCGAGCCGGCGAACAGGCCGAACAGGAAGCAGGCGAAGCCGAGCAGCGACTCCAGCACGATGCCGAGCGCGCCCGCCGGCATGAAGCCGCCGAGGAAACGCATCGAGAGGAAGCTGGTGAACCAGGCGATGAGCGTGGAGACGCCGCCGAAGATCGTCAGCGGGATGCCCTGCACGCCGAACAGGTCCATCGCGCCGTCGAGCACCCCGTCGTCCGGAATGTCGTCCACTCCCAGCGCTCCGTCGATCGCGTCGATGCTCACCGCGCCGGCAATGACCAGCAGGGCGTACGCGAGAAAAAGGATCAGCAGGACGGTAAAAACCACCGTCGGGAAGGCAAAAGCGGCAGCGATGAAGGCGCTCACGGTCGTTCCTGGCTGGATCTGATGAAAGTGGACATAACTTTCTACAGGATCAACAGGATTACGTAAAGGAAAATCGGAAGTTGCGCTCGACAGGCGAGGCTCGCGTTAGGATGTGGCGTTCCACAAACACCGTACTCGCGTCCGCCGCGCTGAGGTCCGGCCTCTGCTCAAACCATGACACTCCCCGCGGGGTCCGTCCTCGGGCCGTACGAGCTTCTTGCGCCTGTCGGTGCCGGCGGGATGGGACAGGTGTATCGAGCGCGGGACACGCGGCTCGGCCGCACCGTCGCGGTCAAGGTCCTGCCGCCGAAGCATGCCGGGGTGGCCGATTTCGTCGAGCGGTTCAAGCGGGAAGCGCGGGCCATCTCCTCGCTCAACCACCCGAACATCTGCGCGCTGTTCGACGTCGGCGAGACGAAAGTCGACGGCCAGGAGGTGTCGTATCTCGTCATGGAGCTCCTCGACGGCGAGACCCTGCGCGACCGGCTGCGTCTTGCGATGCCGCTGCGGCAGGCGCTCGACGTGGCGGTGCAGGTGGCGAACGGCCTGGCCGCCGCGCATCGCAAGGGGCTGATCCACCGCGACCTCAAGCCGGAGAACATCTTTCTCACCCGCGACGGCGTGGTGAAGATCCTCGACTTCGGGCTCGTCAAGGATGCGGCGAACCTCGATGCGCAGGCCACCGAGCCGGGCCTCGTCGTCGGCACCGCCGCGTACATGTCGCCGGAGCAGATCCGCGGCACGGCGCTCGACGCCCGATCCGACATCTTCGCCTTCGGCGTCGTGCTGTACGAGATGCTCGCCGGCACGCCGCCGTTCCACGGCGATTCGCCGTTCGAGACGATGACGCAGATCCTGCACGAGGAGCCGCCGCCGCTGCCGGACGGTCTGCCGCCGGGCATCCCGGAGATCGCGGAGCGCTGCCTCGCACGGGAGCCGGAGGAGCGCTTCGCCTCCGCGCGCGATCTCGCGTTCAGTCTCGATGCGATCGCCCGCGGCGCGCGCATGCCGTCGTCGGGCGCGAAGCGGACGCGCTCCTCGCTCAAGAACAGGAAGCCGGTGTCGCGTCGCCGGGCGTGGTGGGCGGCGGCGCTGGCGGTGTTGCTGATCGTCATCGTCGGCGGTGCGCGTCTGCTCAGCGAGCCGGAGGACGCGCCGGAGCCGCCGACGATGCGCACGCTCACGCATTCGGGGCGCGACGCGTCGCCCGCCGCGTCGGCGGACGGACGGCTCGTCGCCTTCGTCTCCAACCGTGACGGACAGCGCCGCATCTGGCTCGAGCAGCTCTCGGACGGCACCGAGGTCGCGCTCACGAGCGGCGGCGACGACTCTTCACCCCGCTTCTCGCCCGATGGGTCGACCATTCTCTTCACGCGCGTGCTGCCCGAGGGTGCGTCGCTCTGGCGCGTGGCCGTGGTCGGAGGGGAGGCGCGGAAAGCCGTCGACAACGCGTTCGACGCCGATTACGCGCCGGACGGCAAACGCATCGCCTTCATCCGCAACCGCGTCGACGGCAACCGCCGCCTGTCCACGCTCTGCATCGGCACGGCCGGCAGCGCGGCGGTCGTGGAGGTCTTCGCCACGCCGCAGGAAGAGCTGCGCTTTCCCCGCTGGTCGCCGGACGGGGAGTGGATCGCCGTCTCGGTGCGCCCGCGCGGGACGGCTGCCGGCAAGATGCTGCTGATCCGTCCGGACGGCAGCGGACGGCGGAGCGTCGAGCGTCGCGAACCGCACGGGCTCGTCTCCGCGGCCGCCTGGACGCGCGACTCGCGGCGGTTCGTCTTCGCGGAGCTCGAAGGCGTCGGCTCCGTCGCCCTCCGCACGCGCGGCGGGGCCGCCCGCCTCTTCCTCTACGACCTCGGCAGCGAGCATTTCCGGATGCTGCTCTGGAACCCGCACGCCTCCGCCGACACGCTCGACCTCCTGCCGAACGGCCGCGTCATCTTCTCGGAGGACTTCACCCGCCAGAACCTGCAGGAAGTCGTCGTCGGCGGCGGCACGCGCTGGCTCACGCGAGGTACGGCCACCGATCGCCAGCCGGCGTGGTCGGCCGACGGCTCGCGGATCGTCTTCTGCTCCGACCGCAGCGGCAATCCGGACGTCTGGGAGCTCACCGTCGCCAGCGGGGGCGTGCGCCGTCTGACCGACGATCCGGGCGTCGACTGGGATCCGGCCGTGCTGCCGGACGGAGGCCTGCTCTGGAGCTCGAATCGCGCCGGTCACTTCGAGATCTGGACCGCCGACCGCGAAGGAGGCAATGCCCGCCAGCTCTCCCGCGACGGCGCCGACGCAGAGAACCCCACCGCCCCCGCGGACGCGGCCTGGATCTACTACGACTCCAGCCACCCGGAGAAAGAAGGGCTGTGGCGCATGCGCAAAGACGGCAGCGGCGCCGCCGTGGTGATGCCCGGCGAGACCGCCCACCCCGAGGTCTCGCACGACGGCGCCTACGTGCTGTACCACCGCCCGGATGACATCGGCGGCGCGGTGATCGAAGCCGTGCGCGTCGCCGACGGGGTGGTGGTGCCGATCGCGCGACGCCCGACGCTGGAAGACCGGCCGCACTGGCTCGGCGCAACGCACGCGGTGGTCTTCCGCGACGGCGACCGGCTCATCGCACAGGATCTCGGCAGCACCGAACAGCGCGTCCTCGCGACGCTGGACGCCGATACCACACTGGAGACGTTCGCCGTCTCACCCGACGGCAAACGGCTGGTGCTTTCGCTGCTGGAATCATCGTCAGGATTGATGATCGCCGAAGGGGTGGGGGTGGAGTAGGCATCTTGGAGTGCGGTGGCGAACGGAGGGTGTCTCAAAACGGTGCGTTTCGATCTACTCCCTTGGTTCTGCCGTCGATGAACCGGCGCCTGCGGGCGCGGACAGACAGGAGTGTCTGTCCCACATTCAGATTCCGCCGAATATCGGGCACCCGCGGGCACGCT
>DASWMP010000134.1:0-19336 GCA_036399695.1 Thermoanaerobaculia bacterium
CGGCCGGCAGGACGACGTCACCCGCGAGCGCCAGGATCCTGACGTGCGGGAAGCGGTCCTCAGGCGCGAGCGTCGACAGGAACCTCCGAAGGAACAGGACGGGCGGATGCAGCAGCGTGATCCGCTCCGATTCGAGCCACACGCGGAACTCCGCGAACGCCCGCGACGCGACGTCGAACGTGAAGACCGCAGCCCCCTGCAGCAGCGCCCCGAACATGTCCGACTCCGACGCGGAGAAACTGCAGTGCGTCAGCAGCGACTGCCGGTCATCCATGGTGATGGCGTCGTACCGCGAGGAAAGCCACACCCGATGGAGCACCGCCCTGTGACTCTTGACCACCCCTTTCGGCTTCCCGGTGGACCCGGAGGTGTAGAACAGCGTGGAGGCATCGCGCGGCGTCGCCGTCAGGGGAGGGTTCCCATCGGTCCCATCGGTCCCATCCCCGAGCACCAGCACCTGGCAAATCCCGCCCACGATCCCCCGCGCCTCACGCTCGCGCGCCGCGGTGGTCAACAGCAGGTCCGGTCCCACGTCCAGCAGAATCTCCCGCTGCGCCGCTGCCGGCGTGTGCGGATGAATGGCCACGTAGGTCTTGCCCGCCTTGAGAATGGCCAGCGTTACGATGACCATCTCCGGCGATTGATCCACGAGGTACGCGACCCGCCCACTGCCGTACGGCGTGCGGCCGTGGATCGCGTGGGCGAGGCGATTCACCGCGCGATTCAGCTCGGCATAAGTCCACGACCGGCCGTCACCGCGAAGCGCGAGCCGGTCCGGCACCTGCTGCACGACGATCTCGAAGCGCGCGGGGACGGTCTGCTCGATATCGGCGCGAGTCAAGGACAGGCTGGCGTTAGGCATCTCAGGACGCATCTCGGAGTCAGTGGCGAGTAGCCATCGCTCTTTTACACGTGTCGCCGAGCGGTGGCTACTCGCCAGCGCACTCCGAGATTACGTCAGAACGATGCTCCCGACCTCCGTCTCGACCAACACCAGCTCCGAAACCAGGCCCGCTTCCCGCCGGTACTTTTCCAGCGCCTGATGCACGGCGGACGAGAGCGGGACACCCGAGCGCAGGTTGTGCTCGCGCGCGCGGAGCTCCGCCTCGCCCGGCAGCAGGATCTCGTCGATGCCTTGCATCCGCCTGGCGCCTTTCACCTCGTCGATCATCCGGTCGACGCGTGCCGAGAACTCGTCGCGCGAGAGAAAGAGCTCCGGATCGATGACGATGAAGAAGTGGCCAAAGTCCGGCCGCACGTCCTTCTGCTTGAGCCGCTCCCGGCGATGGTCGAGGCCGAAACCGGCGCCGGTGAGCACGCCGCTGAGCGCTTCCATCACGAGCGCCAGTCCATAGCCTTTGTGCCCGCCGATCGGGATGCCGAGACCGGCGACGAGATCGGCGGGATCGACGGATGGACGCCCCGTGGAATCGAGGATCCAGCCGTGCGGCAACGCGCGCCCTTCTTCGAGGTGTTTGGCCACCTTGCCTTTCGCCGTCACGCTCATCGACACGTCGAGGACGATCGGAAGGTGCCGCCCGGCCGGGATGCCGACGGCAAACGGGTTCGTGCCGAAGAGGGGAGTGACGCCACCGGCCGGCGCGAGCCACAACGCGCTGTTCGTCGTCCCCAGGCCGATCAGACCGCGATTGGCGGCTTGCAGCACGTAATGACCGGCAGCGCCGAAGTGGTTGGACCGGCGCACGCCGACCACGCCCACGCCGTTGGCGACGGCCTTCTGCATCGCCAGATCCATGGCCGCGAGTGCCACGAGCTGGCCGGGGCCGTTGTCGCCGTCGAGAAGTGCGCTGATGCCGGTCTCGCGCTCGACGCGGAACTGGGGGCGGGCGTTGGTCGCACCCGAGGCGAGCCGGCGCGCGTAGCGGGGAATCGCGCCGAGGTTGTGCGTCGGCTGCCCGCGCAGGCTGGCCTCGAGCTGCACCTCGGTCATGAGGGCGGCGTGCTCGCGCGAGAGCCCGGCACGCATGAGGGCTTCTTCGCCGCACCTGCGCGCGCTCTCCAGCGTCACACGGACCGGTGAGGCGTCCGAGGATTCCTGATGCATCGAAGGCGCTTCGGGGCCGGATGCCGCGCGCGCCAGCGCTCCGAGCGTCTGGTGGCGGAAGAGGTGATTCGGCGTCAGCGCGAGCCCGGCGAGGTTCGCCTCCTGGATCATGCGAATGCCCATCAGCGAGTCGCCGCCCAGATCGAAGAAGTTGTCGTCGGCGCGGACCTCGCCGACGCCCAGCGCTTGCGACCAGAGTCCGGCCAGCAGCAGTTCGGCCGGATGAGTCGCGGCGACGCGCGCGGTGTCAGGTTGAGTGCTGCCGACGAGGAGAGCTTCCGCCGGTGCCAACGCGGCACGGTTCACCTTGCCGGTCGGCGTCAACGGCAGCGCATCCACGGCCGCGATCACCGGCGGCACCATGTACGACGGCAGCCTCCCTTTCAACGACGCCCGCAGGGACGCGGCCAGCGTGCTCGCTTCCTCCAGGTGTGCAGCAGCGTCTTTCCGGAGGACCACGAACGCCACCAGCCGGTCCTCGCCGAACCGGTCGGACCGCACGACCACCGCGCATTCATCGACCCGAGGATCGGCCTTCAGCGCCGCCTCGATCTCGCCAGGCTCGATACGGAAGCCCCGCACCTTCACCTGCTGGTCGATGCGGCCGGCCAGCACGAGCGTGCCGTCCGACAGGCGCCGGGCCAGGTCGCCCGTTCTGTAGACGCGAGCGGTCGTCGACGAATCCTGCACGAACCGCCGCGCCGTCTCTTCCGGGCGGCCGAGATACCCGAGCCCGACGCCCGGGCCGCCAATGAGCAGCTCGCCGGCCACGCCCGGAGGCACGGACCGTCCGACGGAATCGACGATATGCACGCTCGTCCCCGGAATCGGGAGTCCAATAGGCACGCGGGACACCTCACCGCCGGCATCCGCGGCAATGGTGTGCATGGCCACGATCCCGGTCGTCTCCGTCTGCCCGTACATGTTGACGAGGCGGGCGCGATGGCCGACCGCCGCCCACTGCACCGGCACGTCCGAGAGGAGTGTCTCGCTCGCCGACAGCAGCAGCCGCAGCTCGTTGTCGAGCCGCGCGGTCCGCTCTTCGGCGGAGAGTCCAGCAACCTGCCGGATGACATGGCGCCAGTAGGAGGGGACGAGATCCGCGACCGTCACCCGCTCGGCCTTGATGCGGTCGAGCAGTGCGAGTGGATCGCGCAGTTCCTCTCGCGCTGCGATGACGACGGTCGCGCCGCACCAGAGCGGCAGGAGGAACTGCCGCATCGACGACGAGAATGCGAACGACGCCGTGTGCAGATACCGGTCATCCGCGGTAATGCCCAGCGCCTCGGCCATCGCCCCGAGATAGTGGGCGACGTTGCGGTGCGAGATCATCACCCCCTTCGGCGGGCCGGTCGACCCGGAGGTGTAGATGACATAGGCGGGGTCCTCACCGGCGGTGCGAGGCGGTGCCACGGATTGCGCATCGCCACCGTCGCTGCCGGCGTCGTCGAGGCAGACGACCCTCGCCTCACCAGCAGGCAGCGACTCACGCAACGCGCACTCGGTAACGAGCACCGCCACGCGCGCATCGTCCAGCATGAAGGCGATGCGTTCATACGGATACTCCGGATCGATCGGCAGGTACACCCCGCGGCATTTCCAGACGGCGAGCAGCGCCACGACCGCATTCACCGAGCGTGACAGTCCCACGCCGACCAGCGTGCCCGCGCCGACTCCATGGCGCCGCAGCCGCCCCGCAAACGCTTCCGCCCGCGCCTCGAGATCGCCGTACGTCAGCGCCTCGTTCCCGCAGTGCACCGCCACCGCCTCCGGCGCCCGCGCCACCTGCGCCGCGAATCGTTCCAGAAAGGTGCCGTCCGCAGACATGCCCGCCGCACCACCTCCGGAAATCGAAAATCGGAAATCCGACATCGCATCATCACGCAGCGGCAGCGCCGAAAGCCGGCAATCCGCATTCGCCACGACACCGTCGAGCAGCGCCTCGTACGCCGCGGCCATGCCGGCGATCGTCGTCTCGTCGAACAGGTCCGTCGAGTATTGCCAGACCGCGCGCAGTCCTTCGGCAGTTTCGGAGAGGTAGAGCGTGAGATCGAATTTCGCCGATGACGCGGCAGCCGAGTAGGGGGCCACCTCGACGTCCGGCGCGAACGCGTCCGACGAGCCGGGGAAGTTCTGGAACGCGAACATCACCTGGAACAGCGGAGTGCGTCCGGCGTGACGCGGCGGACGCAGCGCCTCGACGACGTCTTCGAACGGCAAGTCCTGATTGGCAAACGCACCGCGGGCGAAACGGCGGACGCGCTGCAGGTACGCGCGAAACGATGGATCGCCCGACAGGTCCCCGCGCATCACGAGCGTATTCGCAAAGAAGCCGATCAGGCCTTCGGTGGCGGGGTGCGGACGGTTGGCGATGGGCGTGCCGACGGCGAGGTCTTCCTGCCCGGAGTAGCGGAGCAGCAAGGCCTGGAAGGCGGCCAGCATCGTCATGAACAGCGTGACGCCTTCCTCCCGGCTGAGTACTTTCAACGACGCCGCCGTGTCGCGGCCGATCGTCGCCACCCACCCCGCACCGTCGTGCGTCGGCTGCGCCGGGCGCGGACGGTCCGCCGGCAGATCCAGGACCGTGCGCAGATCCGCGAGCGCCTCGCGCCAGAAGCGAAGCTGCGTCTCGCGGACGCCTTTCTCATCGTGCCGCTCGCGCTGCCACGCCGCGTAATCGGCATACTGGATCGGCAGGTCCGGCAGCGGTGACGAACGCCCTTCCGCGAAGGCACCATACAGCGTGCCCAGCTCGCGGATCAGTACACCCGTCGACCAGCCATCGGAGACGATGTGGTGCATCGTCAGCAGCAGCACGTGCTCGCGTTCGTCCAACTGCACGAGCAGCGGCCGGAACAACGTCTCGCGCGCGAGATGAAACGGCCTCCCGCGCTCCTCGACGGCCAGGCGGCGCAGTTCGTCCTCGCGCTGCGCGGCCGGGACCCGGGCGAGCGTGACGACCGGCAACCGCAGTGGTGCCGGCTCGGCGACGTGCGCGAACGGCTGTCCGTCAGCCACACGGAAAGTCGTGCGCAGCACCTCGTGCCGCCGCCGGATTTCGCCGAGACTCTCCTCGAGGGCTCCGGCGTTCAGCCGACCGGACCAGCGCAGCGCCACCTGCATGTTGTACGCGGGGTTGCCGGGCTCGAGCTGGTCGAGCAGCCAGAGACGCTGCTGCCCGAACGACAGGGGACGCTGGTCGCCGTGCTGCCGCGCGACGATCGCTCCCTCTGCGCCCGTGCTGGTGTCGATGGCGGCGGCGAGCTCCGTCACCGTCGGATGCTCGAACAGACTGTCCGCGGCGAGCTCGATCCCGAACGTCTCGTTGAGGCGCGAGATCACCCGCATGGCCGACAGCGAGTCTCCTCCGGCCTGGAAGAAGTCATCATGCGTTCCCAGCCGCACGCTGCCCAGCACCTCGGCGAAGACCGCCAGCACGTCTGCTTCGACCTGATTCGCCGGCGCGATAGTGTTTTCCGCCGCACCAGCAGCATCCGTCTGCACGAGACCCAGCACTTCCGCCAGCCGTACACGCTGCAGCTTCCCTGACGAGCCCACCGGAATCGTATCGACGATCACAATCGGCTGTGGCACCTTGAACGGGGCGACCCGCTCGGCGACGAAACGCCGCAGCGTCCCGGCAGTCACGGCGGCGGCCGAGCGCAGCACCACAGCCGCCGCGACGCGCTGACCGAGAGTAGGGTGGGGCACGGCGAAGACCACGGCCTCGCGGACCCCGGGGTGCTCCAGCAGCGCCGCTTCGACTTCCTGCGGCGCGATCTTCTCGCCGCCGCGGTTGATCACATCCGTCAGCCGCCCGGTGACGAACAGATGACCATCCTCGTCCAGATAGCCGAGATCGCCCGTGCGGAGCCAGCCGGGAACGCAGACGTTCTCGCCTCGAATGGCGATCTCGCCGTCAAAGATCGCAATCTCCGGCCCCGCCGCCTTGCCCACGGAGCCCTGCTTCCGCACATGAGGCGGCAAACGGTTGCTCGCAATCTGCGGAGCCGCCTCGGTCATGCCATACGCCTCGAGGAACGGCACCCCGAACAGCTCTTCGAGCTCGACGGCCAGTTCACGCGGCATCGCCGCCGACGCCGACCGGATGAATCGCAACGACGACCGCGCCGCCCGCCCAGGCTGACGGCGGGCTTCCTCGACGATGGCCCGATGAATCGTCGGCGAAGCCGTGAACCAGGTCGGCCTGTACTCGTCGAGCCAGTCGAAGAACGCCTGCGGAGAAAGTCCCGCCGGGCATACCACGCTGCCGCCGGCCGCGAGCGACGCAAAGACCGCGCTCAGCCCATGGATGTGAAAGAGCGGCATGACGCTCAGACAGCGGTCCGCGGCCGTCAGCTCCAGAGCCGCGCCGATCGCTTCCGCCGCCGCCACGACGTTGCGCTGCATGAGGGTGACGAGCTTCGGCTCGGCGGTGGTACCGGAGGTCTGCAGGATGAGCACCGGGTCGTTCCGGTGAGCCGTCCCGAACCGTGGTGGGACTAATGGGACAGATGGGACAGATGGGACCAATGAATCTCCCAGAGGTCCCATCTGTCCCCTTGGTCCCATCGCGTCCAACGTAAACCGCCCGGCCTCCCGCCCCACCGCCGCGAGCTCCAGCACCGGCGCCCCGAGCCTCTGCGCGACCGCCGCCGCCGGAGACGCGCTCCCCGCCGGCACCAGCACCGCGTCCGGCGCAGCTCGCCCAACCCCCATCTCCAGCTCCCGCGCCCGCAAGCCAGGGTTGAACGGCAGACATGTCGCGCCGGCCGAAACGCAAAGAAACGCCGCCGCCATCTCCGCCCCGTCTGGTAGCACCATCGCAATCCGGCTCGAGCGCCCCAGCCTCAGCGCGTTGAGCCGGTCCACGATCTCATCCGCCTGCCGGATCAACTGCCCGTACGTAAAAGGCACCCGCCCCGGCGCCAGCAACGCCGGCGCGCCCGGGCTGCGCTCCGCCTGGATTCTGAGCAAATCCACCAGCACCCGCGGCTGACCGGCGCCCGGCGTCACCTGCGATTCATCCACTGAATGCATAGTAGCGAACATCCCGCTCCCATCTCGCCGGCCGCGTTGCCTCCTTGACACCACCCGCAGCCCATGCGCAAACGCATTCCGTTCTCGCACTTCGAAGACGCCGAATTCCCGTTCAGGCGTCCCCGCCCCCCTCGTCCTCCACTCGCTGCACGTTGGATGACGCGTGAGCGAGTCTCGTAGCGTGGTGGCGCGCCACCGCCCTCCGACATCACAGCGTAGCGGGCGCCTCCGCACGTCTGTTCACCAGCTTCTGTGGAGGACGGACAATCTTGTCCGTCACGCGAGGACGTACCTCACGGACACGCGCCGCCGGCGCTTTTTCGCCGTTCGCTCTGCTCTCGCACCTACTCCCCGCAACCCCATCCCGCAGTCGACGCCGATGCTCCTTCCGGCGTCGATCTTGCTGGTTTGTTCGTGAGGATCAGGCCGCATGCGCAAGTGGTTGAACGTGCTGAAGGAAGCGGCGATGAGCTTCGCCGGGGACAACGCGCCGCGACTCGGGGCGGCGCTCGCGTACTACACCGTCTTCTCGATCGCACCGCTGATCCTGATCACCATCACGCTCGCCGGCGCGATCTTCGGCGAGGAGGCGGCGCGCGGCCAGGTCTTCACTCATATGCGCCAACTGATCGGCGATACCGGTGCCGAAGTCGTGAACGAGATGGTGCTGGATGCCGCGCGCGCCGACGCCGGTGCGATTGCGGCGACGCTCGGAATCGCGGCGCTCCTGTTCGGAGCGTCGGGCGTCTTCGGCCAGTTGCGGGCCGCGCTCAACTCGATTTTCCACGTCCAGCCGAAAGCCATACCGATGATCCGCGGCTTTCTGAGGGAGCGGTTCCTGTCCGTGGCAACGGTGCTCGTGATCGGCTTTCTGCTGCTCATCGCGCTCATCGTCGACACCGGCATCTCCGCGGCGGGCGACTTCATGGAGCACCGGTTATCTGGCGGCGAGGTGCTGTGGCACCTCATAGAGCTCGTCGTCTCCACCGCCATGATCACGGTGCTGTTCGCATTGATCTTCCGCTACATGCCCGACCGGCGGATCCCGTGGCGTGACGTCTGGCTCGGCGCGATCGTCGCCTCAGTGCTGTTCAGCATCGGCAAGTTCGCGCTCGGCCTGTACCTCGGCAAGAAAGCGGCGGAGTCCACCCACAGCGCGGCGGGCGCCCTGATCGTGCTCCTCCTGTGGGTCTATTACTCCGCACAGATCCTGCTCCTCGGTGCGGAGCTCTCGCACGCCTATTCTCGTCAGCTCGGGTCGAGAAAAGAGCAGGAGGAGAAGCAGGACTGATCGCCGAGCCGCCGAACCTCAGTTGCGGCAAGCCTGGGGTCAGGCCTTCGTTCTTCGTTTCAGGACGGACCACAACGAAGGCCTGACCCCATTGGTCTGACCACAACGAAGGCCTGACCCCATTGGTCTGACCCATTGGTCGATGACCAACGCTGGAGGAATGGGACTCAAGTCCCATTCCTCCTATCGTTTCGCTGAGGGGTCTCTTCGGAGCAGGTGGAGCAGGTAACGGCACGCTTCGTTTTCGGTGGGGAAGATCCGTTCCGCAACCTTTTTTCCCCGCTCGCTGCCGTAGACGGACCACTGGCCGTCCGGCAACTCGTCGAGGCAGTACCGCTCGTCCGGAAAGCCTCCTTCGAGCGAGTATCGCTGCGGATTGAACCCCTCCTCGTCCAGCACCTGCTTCAGTTCGTGCCGGTCCATCTCACGGAATCCTCCTCAAAATGCCGGCATCGATCAGGTTACCGACGGAGTCAGGCAACAGGTACTGCGTCCCGCCACCGGGCTGACCGAACCAGGGCAGCGCAGGTCCCGACTGCACGGGCACAGGACTCACCACCTCGTAAGAGTTGAACGGCTGCGTGCCCAGATACTCCGGCGGCAGTGCCCGCTGCTCGAAAGGAGTCCCTTCGGGCGAGGTATAGCGTCCGCCTTCCACCCCGTACCGGTCGATCCGGGTGCCGGGGCCGAGGATCTCCGTCCGCGGCGGTCCGTCGAATCCATCGTTCGGTGGCCACACGGGCTCGGGTCCTCGGCCGGGCCGGGGACCGTCTCCGGGGCCACCCGGACCACCCGGACCACCCGGCCCACCAGGTCCTCCCGGTCCACCCGGTCCACCCGGTCCACCCGGTCCACCAGGACCACCAGGCCCACCCGGTCCACCAGGTCCACCCGGACCACCAGGACCACCAGGCCCACCCGGCCCACCAGGTCCACCCGGACCTCCCGGTCCACCGGGGCGGGTGCGTCCGCAGAAGATCAGGTTGGCGGCATCAGCCGCGAGGGACACAGCGTCGTATCCGGCGGCACCCGCCAGGGCGGAGGCTACGTCGTAGAAGCGGCAGGCGAGCCTGCTGCCCAGGAGCCTCACGGCCGGGCGAATGGCCACCGCGAGGCGGGCCAGGAACCGGTACTCACTGGCGGAGAAGCCGGACGGGTCAGCGAAGTTGACCGGGTCGGCATTCGCGTAGAGGTACTTGTGCAGCGAGACGGGATCGGAGGTTCCGCCGGGGTAGGGATCGCTCGAGAAGAACCGCCCACGGTCCGTGTCGTAATGACGCGCCCGCAGGTGATACAGGCCAAGGTCGGCGTCGAATCTCTCGCCGGCGTAGAGGTAGGGATTGGGCGTCGTGCCCGTGCGCGCGACCAGCTTGCCGAAAGCGTCGTAGGTGTAGGTGTCGGTGACCGTCCCCACCTCATTCGTCAACTGCCGCACGCTGCCGTGGCCGTCGGTCGAGTAGAAGCTGACTGCCCAGCCGGTGGCGAGCCGCCGCCGCTGGCTGACGATCATGTGTCCGTACGTATATTGCCGCTGCACCTCGCCGTTGACGATCTCCTCGACGACCTGGGAGTAGCCCGTCGGGTTGAGGTCGTCCACGAGGTAGCGCGTCGTGACGCTGCCAACGGTCTTCGCCGCGAGGTTCCCGTCGCCGTCGTACGTGATGCGCACCGCGCCGTTGTTGGCGCTCCGGATCCGGTTCTCGAAATCGTAGACGAACGTCTTCCCATCGGCGCTTCGCGTGTTGCCGTTGGCGTCGTAGGCGTCCGAGACCAGGCGGTCGTTCGCGTCATAGACGGAGGTCGCCGAAAGCACGCCCTCCAGGCTGGAGATGCGCGAGAGGCGATTGCCGACCGGGTCGTAGGTGTAGTCGACCGCCCCGTTGGCCGTGCTGTTCGGATCGCCGGAGACGGCTTCGCGCGTCAGCCGGTAGACGGCGTCGTAACTGTAGTTGACCGTCCGGCCGCTGCCTTCGGCGATGGAGAGACGCCGCCCCGTCCGGTCGAGCGTGTAGGCGTAGCTGGCCTGCGCGGTTCCGGCTCTGGTGACACCGGCGTTGGTCAGACGGTTCAGCGTGTCATAGGTGTAATCGGACCCCACCCCGTTGGGGCGTGCGTCGCTCTTCAGGTTCCCGGCGAGGTCGTAGGTGTAGGCGGTCGTGCCGGCAGCCAACTGCTGATCGACGACGCTCGCCAGCCGGTGCAGATCGTCGTAGGTGTAATCCACCGAGACGCCGCCCGCATTCGACGAGCGCGTCGACGTCAGACGCCCTGCCGGGTTGTAGGTGTAGCTGAGAGTCCCCTGCGGCGTCTGCTTCGTGAGGAGCCGGTCGCGTTGATCGTAGGTGTAGATCGTCGCGCCCGAGGCGTCGGTCATCGAGCGACGCATACCGGTGGCCGTGTAGGAGTAGAGGACGGCCGGCTCGCCGAGCGACGCGTCCGGCCTCCGGGCCGTCAGCCGGTTCATCGGGTCGAACTCGTACGTCGTCTGTTTCCCTCGGAAATCGGTCTTCGTCGCAAGATTTCCGACCGGATCGTAGGTGTACAGCTCTGCCATGCCGAGCGGCAGCACGCGCTTGGTGAGGCGATTGAGCCCGTCGTACTCGAAGGCGACCGTGCGGCCGTTCGCGTCCGTCGAGGAGCGCAGGTTCTTCAGCGCGTCGTAGGTGTAGTGCGTCGTCGCGCCCTTCGCGTCCGTCACCGACAGCAGGTTGCCGGTGTCGTCGTAGGCGAATCTCGTGACCCGACCTTCCTGGTCCGTGGAGGTCACGGGACGTCCCATCCCGTCGTAGCCCGTCTCCGTGAAGGTGTTATCGGCGTACGTGACCTTCAGCAGACGGCCGCGCGCGTCGTACGTGTAACGGGTCTCGCGGTTGGCGGCGTCGGTGAAGGAGATCCGCCTGCCGGCGGCGTCATAGGAGTAGGTGATGGCCTTGCCGTCCGCGTCGATGATCTTCGCCAGACGGTCGCGGCAGCCGCAGGCCGGATCGTACTCGTACGTGACGGTCTTGTTCAGTTCATCCGTGACCGTCCTGATCCGGCCGGCCTCGTCCCACGCCAGCCGGATTTCGCTCTGGTCGGGGTGAATGACCTTCACCAGTTGGCCGGCGTTGTCATAGAAGTAACGCGTCGTCCGGCTGAGGGCGGAAGCCGTGACCGTATCGGTCGCTCTCTGCCCGCGGAAGTTGTAGGTGTAGCTCTGGCTCGTGCCGTCCGGATAGGTGATCTTGCTGACGCGGTTCGCGGCGTCGTACTCGTATGCGACCGTGTGACCCCTGGCGTCGACGATCGCCGTCCGGTTGCCGTTGGCGTCGTACTCGAAGCGCGTCTGGTTCGAGAGCGGATCCGCCACCGAGAGGATGCGGCCGAGGGCGTCGTAGCCGAAGCGAGTCACGCCGCGGGCATCGGTCATCGTCAGGACCCGGCCCATCGTGTCGTAGGTGTAGGAGGTCGTCCCGCCCTGCGGATCGGTCCGGGAGAGGATGTTGCCGTAGGCGTCGTAGGTGAAGTGGCTCACCTTGCCGTTGGCGTCCGCCAGCGTCAGCGGGTTGCCGCGCTCGTTCCAGGTGAGCGCCATCTGCGTTCCGAGCTCGTCGCTGAGACTGGAGAGATTGAAGCGCGCGTCGTACTGGAACGTGCGGCTCTTGCCGAGCTGGTCGACCGCCGTCACCGGCTGACCGAACGCGTTGTTGGTGAAGCTCCGCGTCTTGTTCAACGGGTCCGTCACCGACTTGAGATGCCCGTTGGCGTCGTAGTCGTAGGTGGTCGTCTTCCCGAGCGCATCCGTCTCGGTGCGCTTGTTGCGGTTCGCGTCGTAGGTGTACGAGACCGTGCGGCCGAGCGGGTCGGTCGTGCTCAGCAGCAGGCCGTTGACGTCGTGCGTCTCGATCGTGCTGCCCGTGTTGTCGGGATGCGTGGTCGTCGTCGTGCGGGTCGCCAGATCGTACGCGTAGGCGGTCGTCTTCCCCGTCGCGTCGGTCACGCTCTGGAGGCGCCCGTCGGCGTAGTAGGTGGTCGCCGCCTCGACGTTCCCGCGCGCGTCGTGGCCTTTCGCGAAGTAATGGCCCGGCGCGTACTCGTAGCGCAGCGGTGTTCCGGTGCCCGGCAGCGCGACGCTGACGAGGTCGCCCGCTACGTCGTAGCCGTAGCCATAGACCTTACCCGTCGGGTCGGTGATGTCCGTGATCCGTCCCTGCGCGTCACGCGCAAAGGAGACGGTGAGGTTGCCGGCGCTGCTGGTGATCCCGGCCGGACCGAAGGTCAGGACGTTCCCGTCCAGATTCCTGATCGAGATCAGCTTCCCCGCGGCCGTCATCGTGTAGACGCGGCCGTAGGGATCGGTGTAGGTGTAGACGGTCGGGCGGTACGTCGGGTCGGAGAGATAGCAGGAGACGCCGCTGGCCGTGCGCACCAGCGTGGCGCAGCCGTTCGCGGTGAGCTTGCCGTAGACGCCCGGCTCCGCCGCGTACGCCGGCTGGTAGAGGAAGCTGAAGGGGAAGCCGAAGGCCGTCGGGGCGAACTGGTACGTCACGCGCCGTCCCGTACCCGGCTCGGTGATGGTCACGTCGTAGTCGGGGCTCACGTCGAGGCGCGGACCCGCCATTTCCAGCGACCAGCCGTAGCCGAAGTCGCCGGCCTGATTCCGTTCGAGACTGTCGTAGCGCCGGCTGATCGTGATCGGGATCCCGGTGACCGGCACCGTGAGATCGGTGACCAGCAACGTCATCCGGCCCGGCTTGTTCTCCCCCGTGACCGTGACGATCACCTGGCTGACGAGCAAGTCTCCGTTCGCATCCGTGGCGCGCAGGCGGATGACGTAGTTGCCGTTGGCGAGCAGCGTCGTGTCGAGTGCGGCCAGCGTCGTGCCGGGGGCGCCCTGCACGCCCGCGGCGAGCACCGTCACGGCGGACGGGTTGCTGGCCGGCCAGTATTCGACCGCCGCCTGCGTGAGCGTCACACCCGGCGCAACGGTGATCGGGACCATGCCGGTGACCGTGGTGTTGTTGACCGGCGCGCCGATCCAGCCCTGCGTCGCCGGCGGTGAGGCAGGCGACTGGGTCCAGGTGAGCGACACCGTGGGCGACTGAATGACGGTGGTGTGTCGGACGGACGCGGAAATCGAGTCCGTGCCGACGTTCGCGCCGGTGTAGCTGAAGGTGGCGACGCCGGTCGCATCCGTCACGCCGTTGCCGGCCGTGGGGTTGGCGCCGGCGATCGCGAACTGCACGCCGTAGTTGGCGAGCGGGGTTCCTGACGAGTTGCGGAGCGTCGCGCGCACCGGCTGCGAGGTGCCGGTGGCATAGGGGCCGCCGTTACCCGCCACCAGGCCGAGCGTCGCGCCGTCCAGCTCCGGCGAGGCCGTGACCGTGACGATGACGCTATCGGTGCTCGAGTGCAGCGTGTCGTTGCCGGTGAGGCGCAGCGTGTACGTGCCGGGCCCGGGGAAGATGGCCCGTGTGGACTGCGAGCCCGTGTTGTCGAAAGCGACGCCCACCGGGCCACTGACCTGTTCCCAGACGACCGACAACGCGTTGCCGGAGGGCACGCCGTCGTCGGTGACGGTGCCGTTGAGCATCGCCGTGTTCGACTTCGTCAGCGTCTGGTCCGCGCCGGCGTTGACTACCGGGACCGTGTTCACCGTGACGATGACTTCGTCGCTGGCGGGGAGCACGCCGTCCGTCGCCGAGAGACGGAGCAGGTAGCTGCCGCTCTTGCTGAACGTCGCACTCGTCGCCGCGATCTTCGGATTCGCAAACGTGACGATGCCGGGGCCGCTCACGCTCGTCCATGTGACGCCGAGCGTCGAACCGCGCGGGAACCCGTCGTCCGTCGCCGTCCCGTTGAGACTGGCCGTCGCGCCGGTGGTGATGAGGCGGTCATCGCCGGCATTCACCACCGGCGGTTCGTTCGGGCTGAGGATGGTCAGCGTATAGCTCTGCACATCGAAGCCGCCGTCGGGCGTCTGCACGCGGACCGAAACCGGATGGTCGCCCGCCACCGCCGAGGAGACCGGCCAGGTGATGAGGCCCGTGGCCGGGTCGATCGTCATGGTCAGCGGCGCCGCGGCCAGCGAATAGGTGATGGCATCCCCATCGGCGTCCGCGGCTTCCACGTCGTACGTGTACGTTCCTCGGGCCAGCGACAGGCGGCGGAAGCCTTCGTAGGTCACGGCCGCCTGCGAATAGTTATAGAAGCCGAACTTCCCGTTGGTATACGTCGAGTCCTTGACCGTGAAATCGGCCAGGACGGTGGCGCCCTGCTTGACGATGATCCGGATGTCGCCGGGGTGGAACTGGAGCGTGAACTGGTACTTCACGCCGTCGGCCCAACCAATCGTGTTGTTGTAGAGCGGGCGGACGCTTGCATTGCCCGCCGTCGGCCAGAAGTCGAGGCCCGTGAGCTCTGCGCCGGCGCTGACCACCTTGAGGCTCATCCCTTTGGCGGCGACGTCCTGGTTGCCCTGCTTCCAGTCGAAGAGGTAGAAGTGCCTGGAGTCCTGATAGCCGAAGACGAAGCCGATGTAGTCGTCGTCGGCGGTCGTGCCGACGACCCATGTCCCTTCCATCTGCGCGTTCGAGAGGCTGAAATCGCTGAGCAGGACGGAGGGGTCGGCGTTGTTGATCTGCGTGACGCTGCTGTTGTCCGGAGCCTTCCGCCAGACGGCAAGGGTCTGGGGGCCAGTCGGCGCCTCCTTGTACTGAAAGTCCGTCCAGGGTGCGAGGTTGACGAGCTCACCGCTGCCGGCCGGCACCGCGCCGAGGAGGTACTCGGTCGGCGCCTTGCTCGTGATTTGCGGCGGCTGGTTCGGGCGCGCATGCACGACGATCGTCAGCTCGTCGGAGGCGCTCAGTTGTGAATCCGACGCCGTCAGCCGCAGCACGTAGATGCCGGCGGTCGTGACGGTCACAGGCGTCGTCGACGCGAACGCATCGTGGAAGATCACCGGCATCGGGCCGCTGACCTGCGTCCAGAAGACCTCGAGCGTGCTGCCGCTCGGATAGCCATCGTCGCTCGCCGCGCCGCGGAGCATGAGGATGCTCGGCAGCGTGATCTCCTGGTCCGGACCGGCGCTGACGGACGGCGCCAGATTCTGCAGCACCGTGACGACCACGTCATCCGAGGCCGAGAGCTCCGTGTCGCTGGCCGTCAGCGTCAGGGTGTAGACGCCGGGACTCGTGAACGACGCCGTCGTCACCGCCGCCGACTCGTCGGCGAACGTGACCGGGCCGGGGCCGGTGGCCTTCCACTTGACGGTGACGTCGCTGCCACGCGGCAGGCCATCGTCCGTCGCCGTGCCGTGCAGCGTCGCGAGCGCGGGCAACTGGACGGTCAGCGCCTGACCCGCTTCGACCACCGGCGCCAGGTTGCGCGGGATCACCGTGATGCTGACCGTGTCGCTGCTGCTCAACTCTCCATCGGAGGCCGTGAGCTGCAGCACGTAATCGCCGTCGAGAGAGAAGGTCGCGGAGGTGGCCGCGTTGTGGGCGTCTCCGAACGTGACCTCGCCGGGGCCGCTGACCTTCGCCCAATTGAGGGCCAGCGTGCTGCCGGAGGGGAGGCCGTCGTCCGTCGCCGTACCCTCGAGCGCCACGGTGTCGATCGGGAGCGCGATCGTGGCGTCGAGCCCGGCGTTCACCGACGGCGCCACGTTCTTCAGCACGGTCACGACCACGTCGTCCTCGACCGTGAACTCCGTGTCGCTGGCGCTCAGCCGCAGCGTGTAGACGCCGGGAACGCTGAAGGACGCCGTCGTCACCGCCGCATGCGCGTCAGCGAAGATGACGGCGCCGGGGCCCTCGGCCATGCTCCAGGTCACGGTGAGCTGGACGCCGCGCGGCAGGGCATCGTCCGTGACCGAGCCATGCAGCGCCGCGGAGGCGGGCAGCTCGATCGTCAGTGGCTGCCCCGCCTCGACGTCGGGACGCTGGTTGCGCGCGATGACGGTGACGGCAATCGTGTCGCTGCTGCTCAACTGCCCGTCCGACGCCGTGAGCTTCAGCACGTACTCGCCGTCCACGGCAAACGTCGCCGACGTGACCGCTTTGTCAGCCTCGGCGAAGGTGACGGAACCCGGTCCGCTGACCTTCGTCCAGGAGACCGCCAGCGTGCTGCCGGCGGGCAGGCCGTCGTCGCTGGCCGTGCCGCTCAGTGCCACGGTGTCCGTCGGCAGGGTGATGGTCTGATCGGAGCCGGCGTTCGCCGTCGGCGCGCGATTCACCGGCGGCGGCGGAATATCGTTCTCCGTGATCTGCAGGACGCCGTTGCCGTCCACCAGGAGGAGGTCGCAGGCCACGGTGCCGCGCAGGCGCCCGTTGCCATTGATCGTGATCTTGCCCTGCGGCGCCCGCACGATGGCGTAAAGCACCCCGTTGCCGCCGACCTTCACCGCGTCGGCCGGACGGCCGTGCGCTACTTCCAGTTGCAGGAGCTTCGGATCGTCAGCCGCGCCGACCGTCGAGCCGACCAGCGTGACGGCGTTCCTCACGCGCAGCGTGACGGGACCGGCGAGGCGCAGCGAGCTGCCGCCCGTGAGCGCCAGTTCCTCGAGGTTGTAGACAGTCCGCTCGGTCGAGCCCTCCACTCCCAGGACGAGCGTGTTGCGTCCGCTGATGGTGAATCGGCCGTACGTGCCCGGCGGTACGGCCACCGAACCGGCGTTGCCGGCGACGTCGAGATGGCGCAGCGTCGCCGCATCGCCGATCGGGTCGCCGGCCTTGCGCACCTGCACGTCCCGCGTCCCCTGCGGCGCCGGCGGGAACGCCACTACCTGCAATGCGATCGCGTCGGTCCGCGTCACCACGTGGCGCAGGCTGGCGTTGCCCGCGATCGTCACTTTGTAGCCGGACGGCGCGGCGCTCTCGTTCCCTTCGATCGTGCCGCCGTAGGAAGCGGAGGCGGCGGCCGTCACCTGCGGCGTGCCCGGGACGAGGAGGTCCGAGGTAATGGTGTCGGTGCCGTCGAACAGCGTCTCTTCGCCCGTGAGCTGCCAGACGGTGCCTTCGATGCGCCCGCTGTTCAGTAGCGGGGCGTGACGGACGACGGCGATCTTTTCGTAGACCTGCCTGACGGCCGGAATGGCGCCGGCTCCGGCGGGGGAGAACGCCACCTGCTTCAGCCCGGCCGCTTCAGCCAGTCCGCTGACGGCGAAGGCCGTGCCGTCCCACCGTACCCGCGCGATCCGCCCCGGCGACTCCTGCGTGACGAGTACGTCGCCGATGATGCCGCTCAACGCCCCCTCGGCCGCACCGACGAGCGCGCGGCTGGCCTGGTCGATCGCGTACAGGTTCTCGTGCGCCGGGACGATGTCGATGTCCTGAGGGTTGAGCCCAACGGCGAACGAGACCGACTGCCCCTGCGCATCGATCGCGTAAACGCTGCCCCGCTCCTTCGCCCCCGCCAGCACCCTGCCGGCCCACGGACCGTACGCCAGCGGATCGTCCGGAACGGCCGTCACGCCGGCCAGCCGCGTGCCGAGCGCCGCCAGCCGCACCGGGGTGCCCGAACCGCTCACGCGCCACACGCCGCCCGAGGCCGTGACGACGAGGAGGTCGCCGCCGAAGACGCCCGTGCGGTCGAGATGCAGGCCGGTGATCTGCCCTTCGTCCGGCAGGACCACCCAGGGGTTCTGCACGGAGGCCCCGTCCGCGCTGATGCGTGCGATGACGCCCGCGGCACCGGTACTGGCGAAGAGGGTGCCGGGCTGGAAGCCGCCGCGGCTCGAGCCCTGCCCGTCATCGCGTGCCGTCGCCACCAGCACGTCGCCTTGCAGTCCGGCGACGTTCGAGAAAGCGGCGTGACCCCCGTCTCCCGCGAGCAGCTCGAAGCTGTTGGCCCCACTCGCCGCCGTGTTCGCGGAGAGGATCAGCTTCCTGCTGTGCTGGTGATGATCGAGCCCCGCGTGATCCCGGAACTCGGTGACGACCGGCCTCAGAACGACGTTCCAGTTTTCCTGTGGGGTGAGGGCGGCGTTGCCGTCGGTCGCTCCAGCCGTGAGGACGCAGAGCAGTAGCAGGGCGGGGACAAGGATCTCGCGCAGGGTCATGGAGTCTCCGGGCTTTGGACGATAGTTATGGAAAGCACGAAACCTAACGTAGAACCGCCTCCCTGTCTACGGGGATCGGTGAATCACCCGTGACGATGTTCGTTCGTTTCGACCAGCAGCCGATGAGAAGCAAACAGGCCGAAAGGCTCGAGTGGAGGACGGACAATCGTGTCCGTCACGCGACAAATGCGCGAGCACGAGGGGTTGAAAGCGGCGTGGCCGCAACCTAGGATGATCGGGTGAACACGAACGCGCGGAAGTTGTTCGAACAGGCCTTGACGCTCGGCGCCAGCGATCGTGCCGAGCTCGCGGCGCAACTGCTTGCCACTCTCGAGGACACGGAAGCCGACGTGGAGTCGGCCTGGGCCGTCGAGATCGAACGGCGAGCGGCAGAGGCTCGCCGGAACCCCGATGACGACGAGGACTGGCGTACCGTCCTGGATGAAATTCAACGGGAAGTCCTATCGCGTTGAAGCCGGTCCGTCTCCGCGAACGGGCACGCCGTGACCTTCGAGAGGCGACCGCCTGGTACCGCGATCGAAGCAGTGACGTGGCGGAGCGGTTCGCGGCTGAAGTCCGGCAAGCACTGCGACACCTCGAGCAGTTTCCGGACACCGGAGCATTCGTGACGGGTGTCGCGGACCCCGATGTGCGCAAGCTTCCGATTCACAACTTTCCGTATCACCTCATTTTCATTCGGCTCCCACACCACATTTCGGTTCTGGCGATTGCCCATGACCGCCGCCGCCCCGGATACTGGAACCAGTGAGCCGCTGGCTTCCTCCCCGGCACTCCGGCGCCCGCTCCGCCGAGGCGGGCTCCAGTCCCGGGTTGATCCAATCTTGGAGTGCGGTGGCGAACGCCACCGCTCTTTTACACGTGTACCAGAGCGGTGGCGTTC
>DASWMP010000135.1:0-24643 GCA_036399695.1 Thermoanaerobaculia bacterium
GCGTGCCCGCGGGTGCCCGATATTCGGCGGAATCTGAATGTGGGACAGACACTCCTGTCTGTCCGCGCCCGCAGGCGCCGGTTCATCGACGGCAGAACCAAGGGAGTAGATCGGGGCGCACCGTTTTGAGACACCCTCCGAACGCCACCGCTCTGCTACACGTGTAAAAGAGCGGTGGCGTTCGCCACCGCACCCCGAGATATGGCTTCGGTGCTGGTCAGGGCTTGACGCAGATGCGTCCCGTGTAGTCGATGCGGTGCAACAGCGGGCGGGGGCGCAGCGTGGAGAAAAACTCATCCGTCGCTTTCCGCGCGCCGCGCCAGTAGCCGTAGTCGTCGATGATCAGCACGCCGCCCCTGACGAGGCGGGGGTAGAGCTGCTCGAGCTCCTGGCGGGTCGAGGCATACCAGTCGGTGTCGAGCCGCAGCAGCGCAATGCTGGCCGGCGCCGTTTCGGGCAGCGTCGTGGCCACGTCTCCTTCGACGAAGCGGAAGCGCTCGAACGGATAGCCGGTGCGGCGGAGGTTGCGCTCGACGCCTGTGCGCGGAGCGATGCCCCAGAACGGATCGTCCGGCGTGCGGGGATGCTCGCGCAGGATGTCGGACGCGGCGCGGCCGCTCATCGTCTGCACGTCGTCGGCACTGGGGGCGGTCATGCCGCCGAAGGTGTCGTAGAGCCAGACGTCGCGGCTGGTGTCGCCGTGGCGCAGCAGCGTCAGCGCCATCAGCATCACCGAGCCGCCGCGCCAGACGCCGCATTCGACGAAGTCGCCCGCGAGACCGTTCTCGACGACATGACGCGTCGCCGACCAGAGCGCGTACATCCGCTCGAGCGACGTCATGGTCTGCTCGCGACAGAGCTCGTACAGCTCGAGGAATTCCGGCTCGAGGTCGAACTGATGGCTCATGCGATGCGGCGGAGATAGCCGTCGACGTTCCACGTCACGTTGTGGCCGAAGTAGTCGCAGAGCGAGCGGTCGATCTCGTAGCGTCCGCCGGCACGCGCCAGAAAATCGTGGATGGCGCGGAGCGGTCCGCCGCCGTACGCGTCGCCCGCGCGCATGGCCGTGAGGATGCCGTCCTCGACGACGATGTATTCGCCGGGCCGGAGCCAGCGGTCGAAGAAGTCGAGGACGGCCGTCGTCGTCGCGGCGAGGTGGCTCGAATCCTCGATCACGAGCAGCGGGCGCGCCAGCGACTCCATGAGCTCGGGCGTCAGCACGTCTCCCAGCCGGTGGGCGTCGCCGCGCAGGAACTCGACCGACGGATGCGCAACGCCCGCGGGCGGCTCCAGATCGATCGAGAGGACGCGCATGCCGGGCCGCTGGTCGGCGAACCAGAGTGCGCTGCCGCCGGCGTTCGTACCGACCTCGATGAGCGTCCCTGGCTGCAGCCGCTCGAGCAGCAGCGGGTAGAGCGCGAGATCGAACGGATTCTTCAGCGTCGGGATGCCACGGTAGCGATACGCCATCGTGCCCTGCTGGATCTTCATCAGCAGCTCGTACGGGATGTCGGTCATGCGGGCATGATCTCGAGGAGATGCTTCTTCGCCGAGACGAGGAGGTCGCGCTTCCTGCCTTCGAAGCGGGCCGCGGCGCGATCCATCAGCGCCGAGCGCTCCTCGACCGAGAGGCTCTCGACGCTGTGGCGGCGCAGCACGGACGGCGGAATCGGTTTCGTGTTCAGGAAGAGCACGGAGTTCTGCTCGGTGTCGCAGACGTACTCGAAGTAATCGGCGTACAGCTCCATCGTCACGTGCAGCCAGCCCACCCAGTGGTGGTAGAGGTAGTCCTGCTGGATGACGTACGAGCGGCCGGGGATGAGGTGGGGGAAGAACTGCCAGGTGACCGAGTCGCAGACGGTCCAGTGCTTGGCCACGTCGATGAAGAGGAGCTCGATCGGGCCGCCGGTCCAGGGATGCGTGGTGATGTCGCCGGCGTGCACCTCCACGAGATCGGCGTATGGGGCGATGTTGCGCTCGAACTGTTCACGGAAGCTCGTGCCGGCCGCCACGTCTTTCGGAAAGTAGACGCCGCGCGTCCAGTCTTCGACCTCGAAGCGGTCGTACGAGTGGATCGGTTTTTCGCTCCTCTTCTCCTTCCATCGTGCGTTGCGCCGCACGCCTTCCGCGAGAGCCACGGTCGAGCCGCCGAGGAACGAGCCCGCGTCGACGATGGCGCCGGAGCCGTCGTAGACCTCCCTCGCCAGATGGTTCAGGAGCCGCAGCTCCGCGGGCAGCAGCATGGTCGGCACTTTCGTGCAGGCGGCCGGCAGCGGCTGATTGCGCCACTTCGTGCCGATGGTGGTGCGTTCGTTCGAATGCGGCACGCGGAACACCGCCTGCACCGTGTTGGCGTTCTTCAGCACCTTCGGTTCCGTGCGGCTGCGGAAGCGGCTCAGCGTGTACGCGGCGAGCCACGCCACGGCCTTGCGCAGCCGCCCGCCTTTCTCGCGCGCGTACTCCCAGATGATCCAGCCGAGCGTCTGCCCGATGGAGTGCACCGGCAGCAGCTCGAGGAGCTCCAGCCCGGCGTTCTGGCCGAGCTGCGCGAGGCCGTCGGGGGTGTAGCGGCGGTAGTCGCCGGGGGAGGGGTGATACGGCTGGAGGAACGGGACGGTGACGACGAGATAGCCGCCCTTACGCACGACGCGCGCGAGCTCCGCGATGCCGCGCTCGGCGTCGACGACGTGCTCGAGGACGGCGTTGCAGAGTGCGGAGTCGAAGCTGCCGTCCTCGAAGGGCATGGCTTCGATCGGCCCGAGGATCACGTCCGGCTCCGAGGAGGCGATGTCGTAGCGCGTCAGCTCCGTCATGCCGTGTGTGCGCAGGAAGGCCGTAATGTCGCGCGTACCGCAGCCGGCGTTGAGCATGCGGCCGGTGAGATAGTGCGCGACCGGCTGCAGTTCCTGTTCGAGCGATTGAAAGTGAATCGGACTGGCGAGCGAAAGCCTCACGCCGATTTCCCCTCCCTCACGAATGTGTGCAGGCGGTGGATCCCGCCGTCGGGTGAAGAGGCGGCGGCGGCGCGGGCGCGGGCACGCCGGCCGAGGTCCCGTCGGCGGGCGGGGTCGCTCGCCAGCGCGATCACCGCTTCGCGGATGGCGGCGGTGTTGCCGGGTGTCACCACGATGCCGGCGTCGCCGACCAGCCGGCCGTTTCCGCCGACGTCCGTGACGATGCAGGGCAGGCCGCACAGCATGGCCTCGGTCAGTGCGAGCGAGAGCCCTTCGCCGAAGGCCGAAGCGAGCAGGAAGATGTCGGCGGCGCTCAGCACGCGTACGACGTCGTCCCGCCACCCGAGGCGGATCAAGCCCGGCTGCGGTGGCAGCGACCCGGTCTCGTGACCGACTGCCACCGTGACGACGCCATGAAGGTCACGGACGGCCTCGCAGACCGTCGGCCAGTCTTTCTGCGGGTCGACGCGTGCGATCACCGCGATGACCACGTCGTCGGGCGCGACGCCGAGCTCCTCGCGCATCGCATCGCGTTGCCCCTCGTCGCTGCGGAAGACGTCCGCGTCGACCGAGTTCGAGATGACCATGGTGCGCGGCTCGCGAAAACCGAGGCCGTGGTGATAGTCGCGGACCTCCTCGCCGTTGAACGCCATCCCGTCGATGCGTGAGGAGAGGAGGGCGTTGAGGCGAAGCACGGCCCGGAAGCGCCACTTGATTTTCTGCGTGCCGTAATCGGTGCCGAACGCGCCCCAGAACACCCGCGCGCGGCTGCGGGCGAGCAAGCGCGCGACGACGATCATCAGGTTCGAAAAGTAGTCCCAGCCGTGCAGGATCTCCGGGCGGTGCGCGCGGATCAGGCGGGTCAGACGGAGGACGCCGGGCAGCGCGTGGTGGTAGCGGGACATGCCGAGATCCACGACCTTGACGCCTGCCTCTTCGAGCACACCGCGGAAGACGCCGCCGGGGCGCAGCGTCACGACGCGGACCCGGCCGGGTGCGTGCTGCTGCAGGATGATGTTGGTCAGCAGGCGCTCCGCTCCCCCGCCGCCGAGGGAGTAGGTGATGTACATCGTGGGGGGAACGTCAGGGGGCATACCGGGCGCGCTGATTATGGCATGTGCCGGATGACCGCCGTCACATCCGCGAGCCCGATGTAGTGGCGTGGCACCGAGAGGGTGAGGTGCAGGACGTTGACGCGCGCGTCGAGGACGTTGACGGCGCCATGCGCGACCTCGAAGCAGGAGACGTCCACGAACACGTCGCTGGCGCCGACGGCGAGGCGGAACAGCACCTCCACGCGCCGCCGCTCGCCCGCAACGGCCGGCACCGGCACGACGCCGAGCATCAGGGTCGACGTCAGGTAGATGCGCGTGCCTTCGGTCGTCGAGCAGGAGAAGCCAAAGTGCGGCGCCTCGACGTCGCGCGTGAACTCGACGTCCAGCACGAGCCGGGCCTCGTCGCCCGCTCTGTAGGCGGAGGTCTCCTGCCCGTCGCGGTAGGCGACGACGTGCGAGATCACGGCGCCGCCGAGGCCATAACGAAACTCGGCGCCGCCGGCGCTCCCGCCGGGCTGCACCGGCGCGTTGAAGAAGAGCTGGTAGTAGCGGTCGACGCCCCGCGCCGGATCGCCGTCGAAGACGATCTGGCCATGGTCGAGCACGAGCACGCGGTCGCAGATGGCCGTCAGCCCCTGCAGGACGTGGGTCACGAGGAGGATGGTCGTGCCGCGCGCGCGCAACTCGGCGAGGCGCCGGTAACACTTCTGCTGGAACCGCGCATCGCCGACCATCATGACCTCGTCGATGAGCATGATGTCCGGCTCCTCGGCGGCGGCACAGGCGAAGGCGAGCCGCAGGAACATGCCGGAGGAGTACGTGCGCACCGGACGGTCGAAGAAGTCGCCCAGCTCGGCGAACTGTTCGACGGCCCGCTCCCGCGCTTCCGGATCCTCGGTGTCGCGCGAGATCAGCCGGTGGTAGAAGCGGGCGTTCTCGCGGCCGGTGAGATCGGGGAGGAAGCTCCCGCCGAGGTCGAGCAGCGCGGTGACGCGCCCGTTCACGACGACGCGCCCGGAGGACGGCTCCAGCAGGCCAGCGACGAGATGCAGCACCGTCGATTTCCCGACGCCGTTCGCGCCGATGATGGCCACGCTCTCGCCACGGGCCACCGAGAAGCTGACGTCCTGCAGGACCGGCACCGGCACGTGGCGCCGCCGCCCGAACGGCCAGAAGATCTCGGCCAGCCGGTGCAGCGGGGAGCCGAAATGCCGGAAGCTCTTCTGCACCTGCTCGAACTGCAGTGCGACCTCGGTCACCGCCGCATCCACCCAAGCATGCGCCTGCGCCCCCACGATGCCGCACGGACGGCGAAGCCGAAGCCGGAGTCGATCGCCACGAGCGCGAGCCGGCGCATCCCTCCGGCGGGCGGCCGCCGCGCTGCGGCCTGATAGCCGGCGGCGAGCATGTAGTAGCGATCGTTGGCCGAAGCCTCGCCGTAGGAGGCGATTCGTTCGGGCAGCCCGCTCCGGAGCTCGATGGCCGTCGACTCCCGCCGCTCCACGACCGGCTCGGGATACGGCCAGATCCGCTCGCTGCGCGTGACGCAGAAATCAGCCAGGCCGAGGAAGGGGGATTCGAGCGCCAGGGTGCGGCCGTCCATCGCGTGGCGCAGAGTCTCGCCGCGGACGACCAGCGCGCCGCCGGCGGTGAGGCCGTCGAGGAGGCTGATCGGGACGCTGCCGCCCAGCGGTGGAATCACGCGCGTGCCGAAGCTGCCGGTGACCCGTCCGGCCGGCACGAGCCCGTCGACCGGCGTGCGGCCGAGTGCCTCGAGGAGGGTGGTGAACGGCTCCGGCATGACGGCCACGCCGGAATGGATCAGCAGCACGGCGTCCTCGCGCACGGCGGCGAGTTGCGCGGCGATCTGGTCGACGTCGGCGGTGAGGAGGTCGACGTTTTCGTACGGCAGCGTCTCACCGCCTCGGTTGAGGATGATGATGCGCTGAATGCGCGGGCAGGCCCAGATCGCCTCGAGCGTCGGCCCGAGCGGCGCTCCGGCCGGATGGTCGACGATCGCCGCGACCGTGGTGACGGGACGCGCAAGCGGCGCCGCGTCGGCGGCACGCGGCAGGAGCTCCTGCCAGTGCGCGTGCATCTCCGTCCAGCTCCGGGCCGTTTCCTCCGGCTGGATCGCCGGCCCGGCGATCCAGCCGCCATGCTCGAGCGCCTGCTGCAGCGCCGCGCGCAGCGCGTCTGTCGTGTAGTCGAAGAGCACGTGCTCGGCGTCCGCCTGCGCCACCAGCTCCGGAATGCCGCCCGTGCGCGCGGCGAGGAACGGGATGCCGGCGGCAAGCGCTTCGTAGACGGTGCAGGGGGAGTTGTCGAACGGCGAGGGCATGACGGCCAGCTTGTCGCCGCCGCTCAGGTATCGCAGCGCCTCGGGTTGTCCGAGGTCGGTGAGCGTGCGCACTGGGAAGCGCCAGGTGGCGGCGCGCCTGGCGATGTAGTCGAGACTCGGCATCCCGGCGCAGCGCTCCGGCTTGCCGAGAAACGTGACGGTGACGCCGCGTTGCGCGAGGTCATCGGCCATCTGGTGCACCGCATTGCAGAAGAGGCGCAGGCCTTTGCGTTCTTCGAGACGTCCGAAGAAGACGAGCTCCTTCGGTGGCGCGGTCCGGCCGCGCACAACCGCGGAGCCGGGCGGCGACGGCAACACGTACTGCTGAATGTACGTCTGCCGCGGGAGCTCGAAGCCGCGCTCGGCGGCCCAGTCGAGCAGGTAACGGCTGGGACTCCAGAGCAGGTCGGCGCAGGCGAGGCTCAGCCGCTCCGCGTAGTCGAACGCCGCGCAGACGCGGTCCGCCGGCAGCACGTGGTTGAGGTCGAAGACCCACCGCGAAGGGCTGTGCAGCGCCACGGCGAGCAGCGAGTCGCCAAAGGCGATGCCGAGCGCTTTCGCGGCGAGGCAGAGGCTGCCCTCGCCGCAACAGTCGTTGAAGTGGACCACGTCGAAGCGGCGCTCGCGCAGCCGCTGGTAGACCAGCCATGGCGTGACGAAGCCGAGTTGCTTGAGCATCCCGTCCATCGCCTTCGTCTCGTCGACGGTGATGGCGATGAGCTCGATGCCGCGCGCCGCATAGTGCCTGACCCACGGCTCCATCCGCACTTCCGGCGACGAGATGGCGCCGGTGTACAGCACCGTCACCGGGAAGCCGTCGTCGGCGAGACGCTCCGCCAGACCGGTCATCGACGTGCCGACGCCGCCGTTCTTGAAGGGGCCGACCAGCTCGCTCGTGACGATGCAGGTGGAGGGGCGGGAGACGGGTCCTTCGTAGACGCGCTCGCGCAGCATGCGGTACGGCGGCCGTGACGGAAACTGCACGTCGACGCCGGAGATCGGCAGCCCCGCCAGGTGCGGCGGCAACTGCCAGGCGACGTCCGGGTCCGGCACGTGCGCGACCGGCTTGACGTTGCCGCGCCAGGCGAAGCCCATGATCTGCGCCGTCTGGTAGACGACGACGTTGAATCCCTTCTCTTTGAGGAAACGGAGCGGCGCCGCCACCGCCGGCGCGGCGAGGTCGTGAAACACGAACGCGCAGTCTTCGGTGGCATACGCGAGCGCGGCAGCCGTGTCGCGCAGCGGCGCCGGCGCTTCGTGGTCGCCGTCGATGAAGAAGAGGCTCCAGCGCTGCTTCAGCTCGGCGATGGTCTCCGGGCTGCGCCCGCGGGCGAGGGTCACCCGGTCGGCGATGCCGCAGCAGCGCAGCGACGCTTCGACGGACGCGCGGATCTCCGGGTCGTCGTGCGCCGGATCGACGACGTCGAGCAGCACGCCCGCCATGGCCAGATGGCACGTCGACCATCCGAGCCAGCTCCCGACCTCCAGCGCGCGCTTTCCGGCGAACTGCAGGGCCAGGTTGTGCAGGAGCACCGCTTCGTCACGGCTGAGGAAGCCCATGAGCGGGTAACGCTCGTCGACATACCAGCGGTGCGGTACGTCGCGGCGAAGGTACTTCCACGGATGGTGCAGCGGATCGCCCGGCCGCATGTGCGGAAAACAGTCGTCCGGCCGCACCACGCTCAAGCCCGGCGAGATGTAGTCGTAGAGTGACCAGGTCGGCTGATCGGTCGTGGTCAGAGGCATTCCCAGAAATGAGGACGGAGGCGCCGGAACATGGCGGCGCCCATCAGAAGAAGTCCGGAGGCAATGATCCAGAAGGCGAGCGCTTGGGTGGCGGATGGCGCCACGAACGCCTCGGGCATCAGCGCGTGCCGATACCCGGAGACGACGTAAGCGGCTGGGTTGAAGGCGAGCAGCGACTGTCCGCGCGGCGGCAGCGCGCTCGCGGCCCAGGCCACCGGTGTGACCCAGAACCAGACGTTGAGAAAGGAGGCGAGCACCTGCTGGACGTCGCGCACGATGACGGCGAGGCCGGAGAGCAGCAGTCCCAGCCCGAGGACCAGCACGGCCGCACATAGATAGTAGTAGGGGAGGAGCAGCAGCTCCGGCAACCGCGCGTACCCGGACGCGAGTGCTGCCATCATCGTGAGCGCGAGCAGGATCACGTGCGGCAGCGAATGCACGACGATCGAGCTGGCGGAGATGACCTGCAGCGGAAAGCGTACCCGCTTGACGAGGTACCGGTGATCGACGATCGAGCTCACCGCTCCCGACGTGGCCGTTGAGATCAGCACCCACGGCACGTACGCCGCCGCGAACCCGAGCACGTACGGCACCCGCCCGCCACCCAGCGGCAGCTTGAGCCCAAGCGAGAAGATGGCCGTGAAGAGCAGTAGCGGCACCAGAGGCGTGAGCACCGCCCACGCCAGCCCGGCCGCTGTCCCCGCATGTACCCGCCGCAGATCCTGCCGCGCGAGCGAGGACACGAGATGCCGATTCGTCCAGAGGCCAGTCAGCTCCCGCATGGAGGGGGAGATTACCATCGAGGTGGGGTGATCTCGGAGATCACCCCAACCTCGAGGCTGCTGCAGAGACGGGGATGGGATTCGTCGCGTTAGTCGCCTTTCAGCGAGGCCATGTCCATTGAGAAGCGGTACTTCACGTCCGACTTCAGCAGCCGTTCGTAGGCTTCGTTGACCTGCTGAACCGGGATGACCTCGACGTCGGCGGTGATGTCGTGCTCGCCGCAGAAATCGAGCATCTCCTGCGTCTCGGGGATTCCGCCGATGTTGGAGCCGGAGAGGCTGCGGTTGCCCATGATGAGGCTGAAGGCGGCGACGCTGAGCGGCTTCGGCGGCGCGCCGACCAGCGTGATGCGGCCGTGGGGGTGGAGCAGGTTCAGGTAGGCGTCGAGGTCGTGATCGGCGGAGACGGTGTCGAGAATGAAGTCGAACGTGCCGGCGTGCTGCTGCATCTCACCGGCGTTCTTCGAGACGACGACTTCGTGCGCGCCGAGGCGAAGCGCGTCCTCTTTCTTATTGGGCGACGTGGTGAAGACCACGACGTGCGCTCCGAAGGCGCGGGCGAATTTCACCCCCATGTGCCCCAGGCCGCCGAGTCCGACGATGCCGACCTTCTGTCCTTTGGTGACGCCGGCGTGGCGCAGGGGTGAGTACGTGGTGATGCCGGCGCAGAGGAGCGGCGCGGCTCCGGCGAGGTCGAGGTTGTCGGGCACGCGCAGGACGAAGCGCTCGTCGACGACGACGCTGTCGGAGTAGCCGCCATAGGTGACGCCGCCGAGGTGCTTGTCGGGCGCGCCGTAGGTGGCGATGGAGTTCGGGCAGAACTGCTCGAAGCCTGCCTTGCAGGACTCGCAGGTGCCGTCGGAGTCGACGAGGCAGCCGACGCCGACGAGGTCGCCGGCTTGGTACTTCGTCACCGCCGAGCCGGTGCTGGTGACGCGGCCGACGATCTCGTGCCCCGGCACGATCGGGTAGACGGTGGGGATGGCGCTCCACTCATTCCGCACCAGGTGGAGGTCGGAGTGGCAGATGCCGGCGAACAGGATCTCGATCTGCACGTCGGTCGGGGCTGGATCGCGCCGCGGAATCGTGGTGGGGGCGAGCGGCGAGGTGGCACTGGCGGCGGAGTAGGCTTTGGCGTTGTACAACGTTCATCTCCTCATCGTTGGTCGTGGGTGGAAGCCGTTTGCATAACTTCGATTGCGACGGCGCACGATCCTTGCCTGATTCTCTGGCGCGACGCGCGGGGAGGGAACGATGGGACCTATGGGACCGATGGGACCGATGGGAGATGCGCGGCGCTCTGAGCGTGACGGGGTTCCATCGGTCCCCTCGTCATGCCCAAACGGATGAATCCAATCTCGTTCATGGCGTGAGTTGAACGGTTCTTTTCCGCAGGGAACGGACCGGTAGCCGTCAGTTCGCCGGCACCGGTACGAGCCGCCCATACTTGCGAAGCACGTCGCGCAGACGATCGTGCGGCAGCGCGTGCACGGTGTTGCCGTCGATGCCGGTCATGGTCTCGGCGGCGACGATGGCGTTCACGATCGCTTCCTCGGTCGCACTGACGGTCGCGGCAAACAATGGGCTGATGCGCTCGTTCGGCAGCATCTCGACCTTCGCCACGCCTTCGGTCAGCGCGTTCTCGGGGTTGGCCGTGGAGAAGGCGATGAACAGGTCGCCTGACGTGTTCTCGCCGCGCCCGCCGACGACGCCGACGCCCAGCGCCGCGCGGCGGGCGATGCGCTTCAACTGGTGCGGCAGCAGCGGGGCGTCGGTAGCGACGACGACGATGATCGAGCCGGTGCCGTCCGCGGGTGCGCCTTCCGTCGGAAGCAGATCGGTGATCTCACGGCCGACCGGGACGCCGGCGATCTGGAGCAGTTCACGCCGGCCGTAGTTGGCCTGTACCAGCACGCCGACGGTGTAGCCGCCGTCCTCGGTTTTCAGGACCCTCGACGAGGTGCCGATGCCCCCTTTGAAGCGGTGGGCGACCATGCCGGTGCCGCCGCCGACGTTTCCTTCGGCAACGGCACCGCCGCTCGTTTTCTCGAGCACCTGGAAGACGTGCTCACGCTTCACATGAAAGCCGTTGATGTCGTTGAGAAAGCCGTCCCAGGTCTCGGTGACCAGCGGCAGGCTGAAGTCGCCGGAGTAGCCGTCGTTCGTGCCGCGGTTGGCGTTCCACTCGATGACCGCGTCGCGCACGGTGCCGACGCTGTGGGTGTTGGTGATGAGGATCGGCGTCCCGAGGTGGCCCGATTCCTCGACCCACGCCGCTCCGGTCATTTCGCCGTTGCCGTTGAGCGCCGTCCAGGCCGCGAACACGCGCTGGTCGTAGTTCTTGCCGCGCGGCAGGATCGCCGTGACGCCGGTGCGCACCGGCCCCTTGCCGCGTACCAGTTTGCCGCTGCCCGAGTTGAGCGTCACGTGGCCGACCTCAACACCGGCGACGTCGGTGATGGCATTGAGTGGGCCGGGCGTTCCGTCGAAGGGGACGCCGAGGGCTCGGGCACGGGGTTTCTGTGCATCCATCGACATTGCAGTCATCAGCATCACCACCATCGCAAGCTTCGTCACGAGTCTCAATTCACACCTGCCTCTCGGCGTCGGACTGGCGCCCATTATCGATCAGCGTCTGCGGACAGACACTCCCGTCCCTCCGGCTTCTGCCCGGCGACGCGGACCCCACGGAGACAACGGACAACCGACAACGGGCAACGCCGCCGTCTCCCCGTAGAGCTCGCAGCCTCTTCGTGTCACTTTGTTTTGCTCGGCAGCTTTGTTGCACAAAGCAGTTGTGCTATGTTCAATGCCGTGACGCGACCAGCCGCTGCCCCATCCGCTGCCCCCCGATCCCCCCACCAACAGGCGCTGGACGATCTCCGGTACATCCGCTCCGCTGTCGAGAGCGCCGGCGAGTTCACCGCCGTCTCCGGACGGGGTGGGGTGGCCATTGGCGTGACGGGACTGCTGGCTGCCGTCGCCGCGGCGGCGCAGACCGCTCTTCCGATGCGCTGGCTGGCCATCTGGCTGACGGCCGCCGTCATCGGCACCACCATCGGGGTCCTCTCGATGGCGTACAAGAGCAGGCGCGCCGGTGTCTCGCTCGTCTCGGCGCCGGCACGGCGCTTCGCGCTCGCCTTCTTTCCGGCAATCGCGGCCGCGGCCGCGCTGACAATCGTCCTGATCAGCCGCGCCGAGTTCGACCTGCTGCCCGCCGTCTGGCTGCTGCTCTATGGCGTGGCAATTTCGGCCGGCGGCGCGCTCTCCGTCCGGGTCGTTCCTTTCATGGGGCTGGTGCTCCTGCTGACCGGCTGCGCGGCGCTGCTGGTGCCGTTCGCCACGGCGAACCTGCTGCTCGGCCTCGGCTTCGGTGTCGTCCAGATCGGCGGCGGACTGGTGATCATCCGGAGGTACGGTGGCTAAGCCGCTCAAGAAGGTTCCGCCAGCCGAGGCGGCGAAGCTCGAACCGCATGCCGGCGGCGCGCTCTACGAGCTCGAGCCGCTGATCCACGAGCGGCTCCGCCTCGGCATCGTCTCGGCCCTGGCGGTCAACGCCTCGCTGACCTTCACCGATCTCCGGTCGATGCTCGGCACCACCGACGGCAACCTGAGCGTGCACGCGCGCAAGCTCGAGGACGCCGGCTACATTCAGTGCGTCAAGTCATTCGCCGGACGGATGCCGAAGACGAGCTACAACCTCACCAGCGCCGGACGCGCGGCGCTGGCCCGTTATCTAGACCGTATGGAGGCGCTGATCCACGCGATGCGCGGGTGAGCGTCATTTTTTTTTACCGGGAGACTTTGCAATGCAGTGTGCTTTTCACGTGGCAATCATTATGGACGGTAATGGCCGCTGGGCCACCGAACGGGGTCTGCCCCGGCCGGCCGGCCATCGCGAAGGGGCGGAAGCGGTGCGGCGGATCGTCGAAGCCGCCCCGTCCCATGGCATCGACCTCCTCACTCTCTACGCCTTCTCCTCTGACAACTGGAACCGGCCGCAATACGAAGTCGAGGCGCTGATGACGCTCCTGCAGCGCTTCCTGGCCACCGAGACGGCGCGGTGCGTGTCGTCTGGCGTCCGGCTGAATGTGATCGGCCGCCGCGACCGCCTCGCGCCTGCTCTGGTACGCCACATCGAGGCCGCGGAAGCAGCGACGGCCGGCGGCCAGAAGCTGCGATTGCGTCTGGCCATCGACTATTCGTCGCGGGACGCCATCGCCCGCGCGGCCTGCGGCAAGTGCGGGGCGCACTCGTTCCGCCAGCGTCTTTCGATGGCCATCCACGCGGATTCGGTCATCGAAGACGTCGACCTGCTGATCCGCACGGGACGCGAAAAGCGGCTCAGCGACTTTCTGCTCTTCGAGGCCGCGTATGCCGAGCTGCATTTCAGCGATCGGCTCTGGCCCGACTTCGACGCGTCGGATCTCGCGGAGGCGGTCAGCGACTACCGCAGGCGCGAGCGCCGGCTCGGAGCCGTCGCCGCCGGCGCGGTCGCCGTGCAGCAGCAGGACCCGGTGGCGGTGGCGTCATGAGCGCGCGCACGGTCAGGAGAGCGGAAAAGTATGGCTTCTGTTCCGGCGTGCGCATCGCCGATCTGAAGGTGAAGCGCTTCGCTGCCGGCGGCGGCCGCGGCGCGGTCCTCGGGCAGCTCGTACACAACGAGCGGGTCGTCGAGGAGATGGAAAAGCTCGGCGTGCGGACGGTGGACGACCTCGCCGCCGTCGAGGAGCCGACCGTCGTCTTCTCCGCGCACGGCGTCCCGCCGTCGTGGCACGAGCGCGCCCGGGCGGCCGGCCTGCAGATCCTCGACACCACCTGCAAGTTCGTCTACGACCTCCATCGCGAGTCGCAGGAGGCGCTGGCCGCCGGGTATCACCTCGTCTTCATCGGCGATCCGAAGCACCGGGAGGTGATCGGCTACACGCACGATCTCGATCCGGCGGCGTATCACATCGTCTGGACGGTCGGTGACGCGACGGCCATCGACTGGTCGCGCTATGCGAAGGTCAAGGTCTTCTACCAGACGACCATCAACGCCGACGAGTTCGAGGACGTCGTGCGGGCCATCGAGCACGGCGCGGCGAAGGTCGAGCGTGCGGACACGATCTGCTACGCCACGAAGCAGAACCAGGACGCGGCGCGGCGGCTCGCGCACGACCCTGACGTCGACCTGATCGTCGTCATCGGCGGAACGAAGAGCGCGAACACGAAGCACCTCTGGGAGATCTGCCGCGAATCGAAGCCGTCGTACCTCGTACAGGGGGCGGACGATCTCGACCCCGCCTGGTTCCGGGACGCGAAGGTAGTCGGCGTGACGGCCGGCGCTTCCACGCCGGACTACGTGATCGACGAGGTCGAGGCACGGATCGCTGAACTGACGGCCGCGTAGCGAAGGCGCGGCGCGTGATGCACCGAGGAGAGCAGCCATGGAATTGAACATTCGTAACGTATCGAAAACCTATCGGAACGGCGTGCAGGCGCTGAAGGACGTGACGCTCACGGTTCCGGCGGGCATGTACGGGCTGCTCGGCCCGAACGGCGCCGGCAAGTCGACGCTGATGCGCATGATCGCCACGCTCCAGGAGCCGGACAGCGGCAGCATCCAACTGGGTGACCTCGACGTCGTGCGGCAGAAGGACGCGGTGCGGGAGACGCTCGGTTATCTGCCGCAGGAGTTCGGCGTCTATCCGAAGGTGAGCGCGGAGAAGCTGCTCGAGCACTTCGCCATCCTCAAGGGCATCATCCAGCGTGCGGCGCGCAAGGAGGTCGTCGAGGCGCTCCTGAAGCAGACGAACCTCTGGGACGTGCGCAAGCAGAAGCTGGGCGGCTACTCGGGCGGCATGCGCCAGCGCTTCGGCGTCGCCGTGGCCCTCCTCGGCAATCCGAAGCTGATGATCGTCGACGAGCCGACGGCCGGCCTCGACCCCGCCGAGCGGGTACGCTTCCTCAACCTGCTCTCCGAGCTCGGAGAGAACAGCGTCGTCATCCTCTCCACGCACATCGTGGAGGACGTCTCCGAGCTGTGCACCCGGATGGCCATCATCAACCGAGGAGAGATCCTGCTGGAGGCCGAGCCGCTGCGCGCGGTCGAGGAGTTGAAGGGGCGCATCTGGCGCCGCGCGATCGCAAAAGAGGCGCTGCAGGGGATGGAGCGGGAGCACAACGTCATCTCGACGAAGCTCCTGGCGGGCCGCACGCTCGTGCACGTGCACGCCGACGCCTCGCCCGGCGCCGGCTTCGAGCCCGTCGAGCCGGATCTCGAAGACGTCTACTTCAGCGTGATGTCAGACCACCGGCGGGACCAGGCGGAGCCGGCGGCATGACCGGTGTAGCCGCAAGGCAGTGGATGGAGGTCGTCCGGTTCGAGCTGGTCTATCAGCTCCGACGCAGGTCCACCTGGCTGTTCTTCGCGTTGTTCCTGCTGATGCTGTTCGGCCAGGTGAACGGGGACGTCGGCAGCGCGCGCGAGGACGGGATCCCGTTCAACGCGCCGCTCTTCGTCGCCCGCAGCAGCGCCTCGATGACGCTCTTCGCGATGCTGGTGATGGCGGCCCTCGCCGGCGACGCGGCCACACGCGACATCCAGTTGCGAATGGATCCGCTGCTGCGCTCCACGTCGCTCGGGCCGGTCGCCTATCTCGGCGGCCGCGTCGTGGGGGCGTTCGGCGTGGTGGCTCTTCTGCTGGCGGCGGTACCGCTCGCGCTCATGCTCGGCGGCGCCATTCATCCTGGACTCGAGGGGGAGCTGGCCGGACCATTCCGGCCGATCGTCTACCTGCAGTCGTACGCGCTGGTGATCCTGCCGAACGCGTTCGTGGCCACGGCGCTGCTGTTCGCGCTGGCGTCGCTCGTCAGGCACCTGCTCGGGAGTTACGTCGGCGCCGCGCTGCTATTCGCGGGCTCGCTCATCACGCAGATGGTGGTCGGCCGGTCGCTGGGCCGCTGGGATCTGGCGACACTGCTCGATTCCACCGGCACGACGGCGCTGAGGGTGATGGGACGGACTTGGTCGCCCGTCGAGCTGCGCACGCGCACGATCGGAACGGACAGCGCACTGCTGTCGAACCGGCTGCTGTGGATCGCGATTGCTTTTGCGGTGCTCGGACTTGCGTATGCGCGGTTCCGCGCCGCGGGAGATGCGGGGAGGGTGGGGTGGTGGCGGCGCTCCGCGCGGGCGGGCTCCGCCGAAGGGGACATGGGACCTACGGGACAGATGGGACCTATGGGAGGACAGGCAGGAGTGCCTGTCCCACATTCCCGACGATCCAATGTAGGACAGACACTCTTGTCTGTCCGTCTGCGTCAGACGCTGACCATCGCGCACGACTCTTTGCGGGAGCTCGCCACGGGCTGGATCTGGATCGTGTTGCCCATCCTGGTCCTGCAGACCGTGATGAACCTGGAGCTGCAGGGAGTGCTGGACACGCCGGTCCTGCACACGGCCGGCCCGATCATCGAAGCGCTCGACGATTCGCTGAACACGATCGTGCTGTTCGTGCTCCTGCTGGCGGGGGAGCTGGTCTGGCGGGAGCGCGACGCCAACATGCAGGCGCTGGCCGATGTGGCCCCGGTGCCGGACTGGGTGCGCTTCGTCGGGAGACTGCTCGGCATCTGGTTCGTCGTCGTGGTGCTGCACGCGCTGCTGATGCTGGCGGCGATCCTGTTCCAGGTGCAGGGCGGGGTAGGGGTCGATCTCGCGCCTTACGTTCAGGTGCTCTTCGGCCTCGAACTGGCCGGGACGCTGGCGTTCGCACTGTTCGCCTTCTCGCTGCACGTGCTCGTGAATCAGAAACATGTCGGGCTGGTGCTGGGGATCATCCTCGCGGCGGTGCTGCCGCAGGTGCTGCCGGACTTTGGCATCACGCACCCGCTGCTCGTCGACAGCCTCGACCCGATCTGGCGCTATTCGGACATCAGCGGCTTCGAGCCCTTCCTGGGGCCTGTCCTCTGGCTGGAGCTGTACTGGGGTGCCTGGGCGCTCCTGTGCGCCATCGTGGCCCGTCTCTTCTGGATACGGGGCCTCCAGCCGCGGCTCCGCGAGCGGATGCGCATCGCGCGGCGCCGCTTGACCGGCTGGACCGCCGGCGGTGCCGCGGCCACGCTGGCACTCGTCCTGCTCGTCGGCGGCTTCGTCTTCTACAACACGAACGTGCTCAACGCGTACGCCGCGCCGGGTGACGGCCCGCGGCGGCAGGCCGAGTACGAGCGGCGCTACGGGCGCTTCGAGCAGACGGCGCAGCCGGAGCTGACGGCGACGAAGCTCCGAGTCGAGCTCCACCCGGAACGGCGTGAGGCCGGCGTCCGCGGCGAGCATCGGCTGGTGAATCGGACGGCGCGTTCGATAGACACCATTCACGTGGCGGTCGCGCCGGTGGCCTCATCGGTCGTCGGAACAGGTGCCATCGAGTTCGACCGTCCGTCGCGCGCCAGCGTCATCGACGACCAGCTCGGCCATCGCAGCTACGTGCTGGCCACGCCGCTGCAACCGGGTGAATCGCTGCGCATGAACTGGCAGGTGCGCTACGCGCCGCGCGGTTTCCCCGCCAGGGACATCAGCACCGACGTCGTTTCGAACGGCAGCTTCGTCGTACTACAGAGCTGGATCCCGCAGCTCGGCTATCAGCCGAGCCGCGCGTTGAGCAACGCCGGCGAACGGAGGCTGCACGGCCTGCCGCCGCGTCCTTTCGTGGCCTCGCTCGATGACGAGGAAGCCCGCCGTCCGAGGGGCGGAGGCGTGGAGCTGGACATCACGATCGGCACGGCCGCGGACCAGACAGCCGTGGCTCCGGGGGAACTGCGCCGCACCTGGCTGCAGGGCGGCCGGCGCTACTTTCACTACGCGACCTCCACACCGATCGGAGGCGAGTACGCCATCTTCTCGGCCCGTTACGCCGTGCACCGAGCGCGCTGGGGAAACGTCACCCTCGAAGTCGTCAACCATCCCGGACACGACCACAACGTCCAGCGCATGATGCGCGGCATGGAGGTGTCGCTCGCGCAGTTCAGCGAGCGCTTCGGCCCCTATCCGCACAAGGTGCTGCGGATGGTCGAATACCCCGCCGCCGGCAGCTCGCTGCACGCCACGCCCGGCACGATCTGGTTCAAGGAGCAGTTCTCGCTGCTCGATCCCGAGCACCACCCGAACGGCATCGACATGGCCTTCGCCGCCACGTCGCACGAGATCGCACACCAGTGGTGGGGCGGCCAGCTCCGGAACGCGCGCGCCGAAGGCATCATCCTGCTGAGCGAGAGCCTGGCCTGGTACAGCGCCCTGGGCGCCGTCGAGCAGGAGTATGGCGACGCCCACCTGCAACGCCTGCTGGCCGCGATGCGCGGCGCCTATCTCGATCCGCGTGCGCGCGCTGACGTCCCGCTCCTCCGCGCGATCGAGTGGTTCAACGGCTATCGCAAAGGCGTCTTCGCGATGCACGCCCTGCGCGAGTACGTCGGCCAGGACCAAGTCGATCTTGCGTTGCGACGCCTGCTCGAAGCGCACGTCAAGCCCGAGCAGCCGCTGGCGACGTCACGCGATCTGTTGCACGAGCTCCAGCAGGTCACACCCGATTCGCTCCAGTACCTCCTCGGCGATCTCTTCGAGCGCAACACCTTCTGGGAGCTGAAGACCAGCAAGGTGACGGCGCAGCCGGCCCCGAATGGCGCCTGGACAGTAAGCCTCGACGTCGTTGCGCGGAAGGTCGTCGTCGACACGGAAGGCAAGGAGACGAACGTCCCCATGAACGACCTGATCGAGCTCGGCCTCTTCTCGGCGGCGCCGACAGGGGAGGAACGCGGTAAGCCCCTCTACCTGGCCATGCATCGCATCCGCACCGGCCCGCAGACCATCACCATCACAGTCCCGCACAAGCCGACGCGAGCCGGCATCGACCCGCGCCACCTGCTCATCGACGCCACGCCGGACGACAACGTGGTTTCGGTTCCGGCGACAGGCGCCCCCGTAAGCTCGGATCTGTCACCCACCGAGCCCTGGACCCCGCGCCCAGGGCCCAACTCCTCGCCTGAACAAGCGCCATGAAATTCGCCGAGATCTTCCGCTTCGAGCTCGCCTACCAGGCACGCCGTGCCTCGACCTGGATCATTTTCGCGGTCGTGATCGCCTTCGCGTTTCTGAATACGGGAGACGACTCCGTCGCTGAGGCGCTCTACGAGGACTTTTTCCTCAACTCACCATTCGCCATCGCCAAGACCACGGTCATCGGCACCTTCATGTGGCTCATGGTGGCTGCAGTCGTAGCCGGCGGGGCGGCGGCGCGCGACGTGGCCACGCGCATGCACCCGCTCACCTACACCGCCCCAGTCACCAAGGCTCAATACCTCGGCGGGCGCTTCCTCGCCGCGTTCCTGCTCAATGCCCTGCTGCTGCTCGGCGTGCAGGCCGGCATCCTGCTGGCCGTCTACTGGCCCGGCGTGAATCCCGCGGCGATCGGGCCGTTCGGGCCGGCCGCTTACCTCACGGCATACGCCTTCATTTCGCTGCCGAACGCCTTCGCCGGTACGGCCATCCAGTTCTGGCTGGCCGCACGGAGCGGCCGGCCGATGGCCAGCTATCTCGGCAGCTTCCTCCTCTTCTTCCTCGGCTTCTTCGTCGCCTCGCTGCTGCTGTACTACCGAGGATTCGGGACGCTGGTGGATCCGATCGGCATCCGGTTCATCATCGAAGACCTGGCGCATCTCTGGACGCCGACGGAGAAGAAATGGCGCCTGCTCGCGCTCGAAGGGACGGTGCTGCAAAACCGTCTCGTCTGGCTCGGCGTCGGCATGTCGGCTCTCGCCGTCACCTATACGCGCTTCGGCTTCGGCCATCGCATGGAGACGAGCGGGTGGTGGAGGCGCCTCGAGCGACGGCGCGAGGCGCCGGTTCCGCCCAGCCACGTCACGCAGGTAAGTACACGGTGGCGGAGGCTTGGCCACCCAACGCTGCCGGCCCTGCCAGCGCGGGTGTGGGTGCGCCAGGCGCTGGCGGTGGCGTGGGCCTCCTTCCGTATGATCGTCCTGAGCCGGATCGGACTGGCCATGCTGGCCGTCATCCCGCTCCTGGCGCTCGTCGCCGTCCTCGATCAGCTCATGTCCGCGGGCGTCCCGCGCATCCCCACGACCGCTCTCGTCCTCAGCGAACTGACGGCCCCTCTCACTGCCGTGATGAGCCGCTGGGTGATCATCCCGCTGCTCCTCCTGTTCTGCGCGGGCGAGCTGGTGTGGCGCGAACGGGACGCCGGTCTCGGCGAGCTCACCGACGCCATGCCGGCCTCGGAGTGGCCCCAGTTGCTCGGCAAGTTCCTGGCGATCGGTTTCGTCACCGCGGTGTTCATGGCGCTCCTCGCCGCCGGCGGAATGCTTGCCCAGATGTACCTCGGCTATCACGACTTCGAGCGGGGGCTCTATCTGAAGATCCTCTTCGGGCTCCAGGTTCCCGAATACCTTCTGTTCGCGCTCCTCGCGGTCGTGATTCACGTGCTGGTGAACCAGAAGTACCTCGGGCATCTGGCGGCGATGGTCGTCTACGCGTTCATCGTCATGCCGGCACTGTTTGGGGTCGAGCACAACCTGCTCGTCTACGGCGGCGGTCCGACGTGGACGTACACGGAGATGCGCGGCTTCGGCGCGACGTTCGGGCCATGGCTCTGGTTCAAGGCCTACTGGGCCGCGTGGGCCATGCTGCTGGCGGTGGTGGCGAGGCTGCTGTGGGTGCGCGGCAGGGACACGGACCTGCGCGCGCGGATCCGGCTGGCGCGCCGCCGTTTCACCCGTCCGACGGTGCGCACTGCCGCGGTCGCGGTGGCGCTCGTCCTCACGCTCGGCGGCTTCATTTTTTACAACACGAACGTGCTGAACGACTACTTCACCGAAGCCGAATACCAGGCGCTGCTCGCCGGGTACGAGAGGCGCTACGGACGTTACGAGGGCATCCCCCAGCCGCGGCTCGCCGCCACGCGCCTGAACGTGGAGATCCATCCCGAGCGGCGGGCGGTGGACATCGCCGGCACGTACGACCTCGTGAACCGGAGCGCCGTGGCCATCGGCACCGTTCATGTGGCCCTCATCCCCGGAGCGGAGACGCGGGCGATCAGCTTCGACAGGGCGGCTGCGGCCGTCGTCACGGACGACGTTCGCGGTCACCGCATCTACGCCCTGGCGAAGCCGCTCCAACCCGGCGAGTTGCTGCGGCTCCGGTTCCAGGTGCACGTCGAGCCGCGTGGCTTCAGCAACCACGGCATCCGCGAATCCGTGGTGGCGAACGGCAGCTTCTTCACGAACGCCGACTGGCTTCCTGCCATCGGTTATCAGCCGCTGCGCGAGCTCACGAGTCCAAGCGACCGGCGGAAACAGGGATTGCCTCCGCGGCCGCTGATCTCTTCTCTCCGCGACACGGAGGCGCGGATGACGGCCACCGAGCGGACGACGTTCGAGGCCTTCATCGGCACGGACGAGGACCAGATCGCCGTCGCACCGGGGGCGCTGCGCCGGACGTGGACCGAAGGGCCGCGCCGCTACTTCCACTACGCAACCGACGGCCCGATCGGTAACGACTACACCTTCTTCTCCGCGCGCTACGCCGTGCGTGAAGCACGGTGGGGCAACACCGCCATCCGGATCTTCCATCACCCGACGCACACCGTAAACCTCGAGCGCATGGCCCGCAGCGCCCGCGCTGCCCTCGACCTCTACACGAAGCAATTCGGTCCTTACCCGCACCGGCATCTCACCTTCGTCGAAGTGCGAGGCAACGAGCTCGGGATGCACGCCGACCCGACGCTGATCAGGTTTTCGGAGGAGATGGCGCTCCTGAATCCCGGCAACGGTCCGCGCAGCCACGATCTCCCGTTCGAGGTCGTCGCGCACGAAGTGGCGCACCAGTGGTGGGGCCATCAGCTAGAACCGGCCTTCGTCGAGGGCGGCCCCGTGATCGGCGAGGGGCTCGCCGTCTACTCCGCCATGGGCGTCGTCGAGGCAACGGGCGGTCGCGAACAGCTTCGGCGGCTTCTCACGTTCATGCGCCAGCCGTTTCCCTACGCGCCGATCCGTCGCGGCGAACCGCTGCTCCGCGGAGTCGACCCATACCTCGCGTACCGCAGGGGACCCTTCGCCCTGCATGCATTGAGCGAGTCCATCGGCCGCGATCGCGTCGACGCGGCGCTGCGCCGCCTGCTCGAAACGCATCCGCCGGGACAGGTTCCGCTGGTGACGATGCTCGATCTCTACCGCGAGTTGCAGGCCGTCACGCCGGCGTCGCTCCATCCGCTGCTGCACGATCTGTTCGAGGTCAACACCTTCTGGGACTTCCGCACCGAGCGCGCCACCGCGAAACAGACCGCCGCCGGCACCTGGGAGGTGAAGCTCGACGTGAAAGCGAGCAAGGTCGTCGTCGATCACGCCGGCGTCGAGACCGTCGTCCCGATGGACGAACTGGTGGAGATCGGCATCTTCGCGCCCGGCCAGAAGGGGCAGGGCGAGTTGAGCGCGCCGCTCCACCTCCAGAAGCACCGCATCCGCTCCGGTATGCAGACCCTCACCGTGACGGTGCCGGCCAAGCCCGTCCTCGCCGGCATCGATCCGCATCACCTGCTCGACTGGGTGGAGGCAGAGGATGACGAAAACATCGACAGAGTGGCGGTGGTGAAGTGAGAGCCGTTGCCCGTTGCCCGTTGTCCGTTGCCCGTTGTCCGTTCCCCGTGCCGCGCTCGTCCGTGCAGCAGAGCACGGACAACGGAAAACGGAAAACGGACAACGGAAACGGACATCGGGAACCGGACAACGCCACCCGCAGGCAGGTACGATGACGGCCATGCTCCGGATCCCGTTCCTCCTCGCGCTCCTCCTCGTCTCTACGGCTGCCCTCGCCCAACCGCTCATCCCCGTCATCGAAAGCATCACCCCGGCAAACGGGCCGGTCAGCGGCGGCACGCGCGTGATCCTGCGGGGGCGTAACTTCGACGACGGCACCTGCCAGACGCCGCAAGGCTGCGCCCTCGGAGTCAAGTTCGCGACGCCGCATCGCGAGCCCTGCTGCGTCACCGGCGTGGCCAAAGTGATCTTCGCCAGCGACACCCTGATCGAGCTCGAGACGCCGGAGCACGGCACCGGGCTCGTCGACGTCGTCGTGACCTCCGCGTCGGGCGGGAAGACCGTCGTGAAGGATGGCTTCCGCTTCGGACGCGAAGGCTACCGGCGCGTGCTCGTCCCGCTTGGCTTCCGCGGCGTCATGCCCGGCGCCTTCGGCTCGCGCTGGGTCACCGAGCTGACCGGCCGCGTTTTCAACCCCTTCAAACTTGAAGTGACGCGTACGCCCTTCTCGACGCCGCCGCATCTCGTCGAAGGCTCGTTCGTCTTCGACGACCTGCCGCGGGGCAGCACCGGCGGCTTCTTCCTCTATGTCACAGAACGGGACTTCGTCGACCTCGGCCTGCGCATCCGTGACGTGTCGCGCGAAGCGGAGAACTTCGGTACCGAGGTGCCGCTCGTGACGGCGGAGGACACGACGCCGATGTTCGGGTTGGGCCTGCTCGACATCCCGGTCGGCCCGAAATACCGCCAGACCCTGCGCATCTACAACTTCGAGGGGCGCCGTCCGCTGGTCGTGACCATCCGCATCCTGCCGCGCGGCAGCAACGAAGAGCTCCTCGTTCAGACCTACCACATGGACAACGGCGACTCCACGCGCCCGGTCGAAGAGTTCCCGTCCCTGCCCGGCTATGTGCAACTGAACCTCGACGACCTGCTGCCGAAGGGCTACACCGGCCGCGTCGACGTGTCGCTCGGGCATTTTCCCGGCCCTCGCATCTGGGCCATGGTCAGCGTGACGAACAACGAGACTCAGATGGTGACGATGGTGACGCCGACCTTCATCGAGCGCGGCGGCCTCTCCTTCACGCCCCCATGACCGCCTGCGAGCACGATCGCGTCGCTGATTTCGTCGACGGAGATTCCGTCGTCCGGAGGATCTGGGGCAACGGCGACATCGTGCTCCTGGTCTTCGCCGGCTCCGCCGCCGAGTTCGCGCTGAATCGTGCCGTCGACTGGCTGTTCTTCACCGGCAAGCTGCCCCGCGATCCCATCGGCCGCCTGTTCTCGACGGCCGCCTACGCCCAGCAGATCGTCTTCGCCGACGTCAACACCGCCTCTGCCGCGCTGGCCCGCATCCGCGCCGCGCATACGGCAGTCGAGCGTCAGCGAGGACAACAGATCCCCGATTGGGCGCACCGCGATGTGCTCTACATGCTCATCGATTACAGCGAACGAGCCCACGAGCTGCTCGCCCGTCCGCTGACTGCACCCGAGCAGCATGAGCTCTACGACGTCTTCTACCGCGTAGGCCTCGGCCTGCGCATCCCCGAGCTCCCGAGCACGTACGCCGAGTGGAAAGCGGACCGCGACCGCCACCTGTACCGCGACCTGCTCAACGGCGACGGCACCGCCGCGCTGTACGCCCAGTACCGCAAACACCTCGGACGATGGCGTTACCAGCTCCTGCTGCGGGTCCAGTCGATTCTCACCCCCGAGCACGTGCAATACCTGCTACGCCTGAAGCCCGCCACCTGGCTGCGGCCATTGGTGCGCTTCTACCCCGTGCTGGTCCGGATGGGTTTGCGCTCAATGATCCAGCGGCTGCTCATGCCGGCCAATTACCTGGCCCAGGTGCAGGCGTTGGATCACACGGGAGATAGAAGCTCGCTGAGCGGTTGACACATGGCAATCTCGGAGTGCGGTGGCGAACGCCACCGCTCTTTTACACGTCTACCAGAGCGG
>DASWMP010000136.1:0-4654 GCA_036399695.1 Thermoanaerobaculia bacterium
CGAAAGTCCGCCGAGGCGAAGCCGGTAGGTTCTGCCACCGCCAACCGCCAACTGCCAACCGCCAACTGTTTTGAGCGGTTCTGCCACCGCCAACCGCCAACCGTTTCAAGCTACGATCTTCCCATGCGCCTGCTGATCGCCACGCTCCTCCTCACGGCCCTGCCGCTCGCCGCCCAGATCCCCGAAGGTGACCAGCACTGGCTTGCTCGCGGTGAGGGGCAGGTCAACGGCAAAGCCAAAGCGCAGCACATCGACGCCGCCATCGCCGCCTACTCCCGCGCCGTCGCCGCCAACCCCAACGACCTCCAGGCCCGCTGGAAGCTCCTGCGCGCCTACCGCTTCAAAGGCGCCTACGTCGCCGGCTCGAACGAGGAAAAGAAGCAGGTCTACACCCTCGCCAAGAAGGCGGGGGCCGAGGCAATCGCGGTCGCCGAGAAGCAGCTCGGCGTGAAGCCGAAAGCCTCGGACAAGGACATCGCCGCCGCGGCCCGCAAACACCCCGGCGCCGGCGAGATCTACCTCTGGGACGCCGTCAACTGGGGCGAATGGGCCCTCGCGTACGGCAAGATGGCCGCCGCCCGCGAAGGCGCCGCCGACCGCATCCGCCGCGGCGCCAACATCGCCCTGCTCGTCGACCCCCGCATGGAGAACGGCAACCCCGCCCGCGTCCTCGGCCGCCTCCACGACCAGACCCCCAGCATCCCCTTCATCACCGGCTGGGCCTCGGGCAAGGAAGGGCTCCGCTTCCTCAACGACTCCTTGAAGATCGACCCCACGAACAAGATCACGATCGTCTTCCTGGCCGAGGCCATGGTCGGCGAGGACTCATCAGCGAAGCCGCGCGCCATCGCCATGCTCCAGAAGCTGATCGCCTCCCCGATCGACCCCCAGTACGCCACCGAGGACGCCGCCGCCATCCGCGACGCCCAGGCGCTGCTCGCCAAGTGGAAGTGAGACGCGAGCCTCCGGAAGCACTGATCCTCTTCCAGCAGTAAACCTTTCACCTCCAGGGTGCGAGTGTCGAAGCGGGCGTCGGGAGAATCCGCTCGGACACTCGCGGTGTCCCGGAGGACGCCTGCGGTGTCCCAGCGGGCGCTCGCTATGTCCCGGAGGACACGCGCGGTGTCCCAGCGGACGCTCGCGGTGTACCGGCAGGCGCTCGTGGTGTACCGGCGCGCACTCGCGGTGTACCGGCGCGCACTCGCGGTGTACCGGCGCGCGCTCGTGGTGTACCGGCGCGCACTCGCGGTGTACCGGCGCGCGCTCGTGGTGTACCGGCGCGCGGCGCACGGGCGTGCAGAAGCTCAAGGACGCGACCCGGCTGACGGTGGGCGACGACGGGTCGAGTGGCCGCAACATCGTCGGGTTGGACGATAATGTACACACACTTGGTTCGAACGAGGCTCGCGGCGTTCAGTGCCGGGAGGCGCGACATTGCGAATGGGTGTGTCGACGCACGGTGCCGCGTCGCGTGGTGCTCATGCTGTCGGGAGCTTCAGCCAGTCGTTACTTCAAAACCACTCGAGTCCGGAGAGATCGTGAAAAAGCTCGTTGCACTTGCTGCTTTGATGGTGGTCGTGTCGGGTTGTACGTCGATGAAAGTGGCGCCGGTGGATCCGAATACTGGCTATTTTCCGAGCCAGAAGAAGGGCGCGGTGGTGGTGAACAAGCCGATGGATCTCGATGCGAACAAGGATCTGATCGTCGTGGCGAATTCGGAGTTCCTGACCGGCCAGCTTCGGAACATCAACTACTTCGGGGAAGTGATCACGATCGAGGAGCTGCAGAAGCGGATCATCGCGGCTGGTCTGACAGACAAGGTCCCGACGATTCAGGACAGGATCGGGCTGAGCAATGCAGCCAAGTACTACAAGCCTTTCCTCTGGCTGCGGTTCAACGTCCGAGGCGAGCAACCGAGCCAGTATGCGCAGTTCATTCTCACGGGCCCGGCCACCTCTGAAGATTACTTCCTCACTGAGACCAAGCTCGACTACCTATGGACCGGAGTGAACGACCAGCATAACTGGTATCCGATGTTCAACTCGCTCATCGACTACATCAAGCAAAATTCGAAGACGTACGGCCGGTAGATACGGCCTGACAATTCATCCAAGCCGGCGAAGTGCGGCGTTGCAAGGTGACCGGTTGCCGCCGCGACGAGCGATCGCCGCTTCTACCGAGCCTCTCGAATAACGTAATCACCTCCAGGCGACGTCGCTCGGAGTAGGGCGTCAAGCGTCTCGACAGTCGGCACAGCTTCGCCGCGCTCGTAGCGCGCATATGAATTCCGCGAGCTCGAGCCAAGCCGAGTCGCCATGTCTCGCAGCGACGCACCGCTTGCCTCCCGGCGCCGCCGAAGCAGAAGCGCAATCATCGCCGCAGCGTCAGATCCTTCGAGCTCGAATTCAGTACGTCCCTTCGGGTGTACCGTCGCGCGAAAATCGGGGCGGTTCACCGCGGTCTCCAGCCAGTCTTCGACCATTTCGAACGCCTCGCGCCGTGTACGACCTTGAGTTGTCGCGTCGAGAAGCGGCACCTCAGCCAACCACCAACGCCCATCACGAATCAGTCTGCCCTCGAATCTCATGTCCGTTCCTTGCATGCCTTTCGCAAAATTGATCGCGCAAGGTCTTCATTCACGTCCCGGTGCCGCGGCACGTATTCCTCGCGCTCACCGTCCGTCCAGCAGAAATCGCCAGCCGCAGGCAATGAGACTTTTCTCCAAGTCGCGGCGCTTCACCCAACGAAGTGTACACGAAGCTGTGTCGGCCTATTCCTCGCCGATTTCGGTCGAGCGCTACTGCTGCTGCGCAGGTATAGCGGCGATGAACTCATTATCGCCGGTGGGCTCGACGACGGTCGCGAAGGCGACGCCGGTGCCGGCGATGGCGGTCACGCGGAGGGTGGTGGATTCGTCGAGGCGGACGCCGAGGGTGCGTTCGACGTCCGGGACCATCCAGACCTCGTCCTCGGGGACTCCTGATTCGGCGAAGCTGCCGATGAGGGCGCCGGTGCGGGAGCGGGCGGTGACGCGGAAGGTGCCGGGGATGCGGCCGATGTTGACGATGCCGACGTTCACGCGGCGGGCGATGTCGTGGGCCGTGGGGATGCCGACGATGGTCAGTTCGGCGGCGTCGCTGCCGAACGTCGCGGCGTCGCGATTCGTGAGCGGCGTCTCGACCGAGGCTTTGCCTCCCTGGGCGATGTCGACCGTCTTCACGACGGCGACGGGAGCGCGTCCCTCGCGGTGGCGGATCCAGAGAGCGCCGATGGAGCCGGGGACGCCGAAGAACTCCTTCACCACGTCTGCCCAGCGGATGGTCTGACGCGGACCGATCGTGAGGCGGCGGTCGATGCGCGTGTCGCCGGCCACGTAGCGGAGGGAGATGGTCATCGGGTCGCGATAGGGGTTGTGCAGCGTCAGGTCCGAGACCCAGTAATTGCCGCTCGCGCCGGGGAGGCTGCCGACGGCGGGAAAGACCATCCGCTGCGTCGCCGCGGTGACGAGATCGCGCTCGCGGGGCAGGCGGATGCGGCGCAGGTAGTCGGCGACGCGCAGCGGCTTCGCGTCCGGCTTGCGCGTCCAGAGCTCCACGCCGCGCAGGGTCTTATGGTAGCGGTAGGCGTCGTCGATGTAGGCGGAGACGGCTTGCGCGCGCAGGTCGTTCGGCACGCCGTCGAACTGGTCGAACAGCTCGGGGGAGGTGCGGATGATGACCTTCGGCTTCGTCCGTTCCAGGACGCCGATCGTCTCCGCCTGGAACTCGCGCGGCGAGAGGATGGGTACCTGGTAGAAGCGCGTCGGGTTGGGTCGGTTGGCGAAAAAGTAGAAGGCCGGCTGGTTCGAGAAGTCGAAGATCGGCTCGGCGGGGTGCGTCAGCTCGGCGATCTCTCGCGTCACGTCGATGATGCGCCACTTCACCTCCTCGGCCTGCCCTTCCTGATGGAGGCGCAGCACGCGCGGGTAGTAGCGGACCATGTCGTCGATGCGGGCGTTGAGCAGGTCGGGAATCCAGAAGAGGATGGCCATCACCGGCACGGCGCTCATGACGAGCAGCGCCACGAAGGCGTGCGTCCCCTGGTCGCCGCGAGCCCAGGTGCGGCGCAGCACGCGCACCACGAGGATGCCGAGCAGCACCAGCATCGGCCCGATGAGGAACGCGGCAAAGTACTGATGCCGGAACTCGGCACGCCCGAAGGCGCTGCGCTGCGCGACGGCGGCGAAGATCGTCAGCACGAGCAGCGCGTAGTCGAGCCGCTCGAAGCGCCGCCGCAGCCACCGGTGCAGCAGGTAAGCCGTGGCCACGGCGATGGTGAGCGGGCTGAGGATGAGATGGAACTTCTCCCAGAGGACAAAGTCCGCCAGGGCGTGCAGGTTCAGGTTCTTACGGAAGGTGGAGACGAGATCGGGAAACGGCAGCGACCAGACGGCGTCGATGATCCGCGGGATGGTCACGAAGGAGATGGTGAAGAAATCACCGAGTGCTCCGTGTGAGGCCAGGTAGATGACAAACGGCGCCGCACCGAGCACGAGGCCCAGTAGAAAGAAGATGGCAGTGCGCAGGGGGGTGAACGTGGGGGTGACCATGGGACCGCTCGGTCTCGGAGTGCGGTGGCGAACGCCACCGCTCTGGTACACGTGTAGAAGAGCGGT
>DASWMP010000137.1:0-21914 GCA_036399695.1 Thermoanaerobaculia bacterium
CCCGATCCACTTGTGGTCGATCGAGAAGACGTATTTGCGGATGAAGGACTGATGATGCCCGGAGGCAGCATGCCCTTCTTCCTCTTTCATGACGCGCAGTGCTTCTTCGAGCACCTTGTGCGCGTCACGCGCGCGCATCCATTGGTTGCCGACTCGGACCTGTCGTTGCGGCGGCATCTACTCTCCAGTTGGCGGTTGGCAGTTGGCGGTACACCGTGCTTCGCACGGCTCGCGGTGGCTGCCTGGACTCCCGCCAACCGCGAGCGCGCGAAGCGCGCGTACTGCCAACCGCCTACTAGCCCTTAAATGTGAACGTGACCTGCTTCTGCTCTTTCGGTCCCACCGTGATCGGCTGCTCCTGCTGGCCGTACTTCTCGTGCCAGGCGACGAGCGTGTAGGTGCCGGGAGGGAGGTTGCCGATGTTGAACGTGCCGTTCATCTGCGACACGCCGTGGAACGGGTGCGGCAGCACAGCCATGTACGACTTCATCCAGCCGTGCACGTCGCACTTGATGCGGAACGGCTTCATCTCGACCTGGTCGAATTTCTTCGGGGAGGTCATGCCCTGAACCGGCTGCCCTTCGTTGAACTGGCGGTTCACGGCGGGCATGGCGTGGACGTTGTGCAGCGTCGGATCGCTGTTCCTGATCTCGACGGTCTGGCCGACCTGCACGGCCGAGACGTGAGGGATGTACTGGCAGCCCTTCTGGTCGAGCAGCGCCGGCTGCGCCGGGGCCGGGAAATTGCCCTTGATGTCTTTGACGTAGACGATGACGTTGGCGAGCTCGCCGCCCGGGCCGACGACGACTTCTTCGTCCGCAACCGGTGCAGCGTGCTGCGACTGGCAGGAGGGATCGGCGCCCATCTGGACCGGCGGCATGCCCGGCTTCTTCCCTTCGAACTTCACGAGACCGGCGATGGTGGCGGCATCGGCGCTGACCGGCGCCGCGGCGGCCGCGGGGGCGTCGCCGCCGGACGTCTCGGTGGACGCGGCTTCGACCTGGTCGTCGGTGCCTTCCTCGACGACTTCCTTCCCCTGCCCGCAGGCGATGGCGAGCAGGAGCATGAATGCGAACAGTGCAGTAAGGTACTTCCTGAGTGACATCGTGGTGGTTTCTCCCATGTTCTGATTATCGCCGAGCGGCCGGCACCGTCGTGGCCGGTGCGGTGGACGGACGGCTGACGTCGAGACGGCCCGGCTGCGTCGCCGGCGGCAAGCTCGGCGGCGTTCCCTGGGGCCGTTGCGGATTTGTGAGTGTGCCCGGCAGCGGCGACCCGTCGCGGCGCGCGGCGCGCATCTCCCGGACGCCGATGCTCCAGATGTAGTCGCGCATGAAGTCCGTCAGCGCGACCGCGTCTCCCATCGTCTTGCGGAGGTCGTCCTCGCTGCGGAAGTAGGGCATGAGCGCCGCCTTGTGGGCAGCGAACTGCGGGGTGTCGATGGCCTGGCCGAGCGGCGACATGAACCCGCCGGTCTTCGGGTCGCGCGGGAAGTTCGTCGGCATGCGCGTGCCCGGGATCATCTCGTCGGGACGGCGGATCCAGTCGGAGATCCACTCGTGCCGCAGCCGGAGACGGGAGAGCGTGAGGTTCGGCGCGAGCGACTGCGTGTCGGCGATGTTCGGCAGCGGCGGGTTCTCCGGATTGACCGGCGTCAGCGCGTGACACTGCTGGCAACGGAGCATCTGGAAGACCTCGCGGCCGACGGCGATGCGCGCCGGGTCAGGCTCGTGGTTGGTCCAGGTGTCGAACTGCGGCTTCTCCCCTTCCGCCGCAAAGTAGGCGACGAGTTGCGCCGCCTCGGCGTCGTCGAAGTGGAATGTCGGCATGCGCACCGCCAGCCAGGGGCGGATCTTCGTCACGGTCGGATCTTTGAGGAAGTTGAAGAGCCACGGCGACTGCACGCGGCCGCCTTCCGGCGTGAGGTCCGGCGGAAGGAAGTTGCCGTCCGCGATCAGGGACTCGATCGCGCGGCCGTTCCGGTTCACGACGTGGCACCCGCGGCAGTTGTGCTGCGAGACGAGCTTGCGCCCTTCTTCGACGACGCGCTCGCGCGAGTCCATCGCCGCGAGCTTGTTGGCCGAGACCTTCTCCTTCGTCAGGCCGAGGACGACGCCCGTGATGAGCTCCGCCTCGTTCTGCGAGAGATGGAAGTTCGGCATCTTCAGCTTGTCACCGTACGGCTTGGTGCGATGGTCGTCGTAGACGCGCGGGCTGCGGACCTTGTTGTAGATCCACGACGGCACGCTGTGCCTGATGTGCTCGTGGTGGCCGTCCCACGCCTCGTAATCGTGGCTGAGGCCGAAGTCGAAGAGGTGGGCGTTCTTCGAGCCTTCGATGGTGAGGTCGGTGCCGATCGGCTTGAGCCCTTCGAAGCCTTTGATCTCGTGGCAGGAGTAGCAGCCGTATTTTTCGATGCTGCGCTGGCCGAGGTAGACGAGCTGCTCTTTGAGCGGCTGCTGATCGAGGCGGCGCTCCGCGTCGCGATCGCTCATCGAGTTGATGAGGTAAGCCTTGGAGAGCTCGCGGACGCTGCGCGGATCGGGAGGACGCACGGGCTGCTGCATGAAGCGCGGCTTCTGCAGCGTCAGGAGATAGGACGTGATGTCGGCCGCTTCCTGATCGGAGAGGCGGAGGCTCGGCATCGGCGCCGTCTCGTAGTACGACTTCGGGTTCTTCACCCAGTTATAAAGCCAGTTGGCGTGGGTCTTCGTGCCCATGCCCGTGAGATTGAAGCCGTAGTGGCGCTCGAGCGGGAAGTCGTCGCGGCGGGCCAGCCGCGTCTTCCCTTCTTCCGTCACGCTCTCGGTGGCGATGTGGCAGCCCATGCAGCCGACGGACTCGACGATCTGCTTGCCGCGGCCGGCGTCACCGGCAGGCGGCGCGCTCCACTGGCGGCGTGAAGACTTGTCGAACAGGTACGTCACGATGGCGTGGATCTCGGCGTCCTGGTACTTCGAGTTCTGCGTCAGCTCCGTCTGCGGCAGCCCGGAGTGCGGATCGGTCATGTTGCGCTGGTAGAAGAACGACGGCATGCGCGTCGTGGAGCGGAACTTCGACGGATCGGCGATCCAGCGGAAGGCCCACTCCGGCGTCGTTTTCTCGGCGATGCCGTCGAGGCTCGGGCCCGGTTTGCGGAGGTCCTGGAAGCGCCAGTTGTCGATCTTGTGGCAGGCATGGCAGCCGTACAACTCGATCATCTGGGTCGCTTTGGTGATGCGACCGCCTTCGTTGACGTCGATCTGTCCGGCGTGGCACTTGAGGCAGCCGGCCTCGTAGTACTGACGCGCGTACATCGGCGTCTCGAGGAAGGGATTGGCCGCGTAGTCCCAGTTGCGCGACTGGCGGTTGGCGGTCATCGCCTTCCACGGCATCAGCACGCCGCTGGCCGTGAGCGCGGGCCATGGCTTGCTCCAGCGCGCTTCCATCTTCGTGTTGGGGGCGACGTGCCCGGCGCGGCCGAATTCGGTGGAGCGATCCTGCCCGCGATGGCAAACGGTGCAGCCGTAGTCGAGCAGCGGATGCGGCGACGCGGAGCCGACGAAGACGTCGAGGCGCGGGTGCGTGCGCCACGGGTTGAAGATCTCTTTCTTGGCGTTCTTGATGCGCGTCAACTGCTCGATCCGCTCTTCGGCCTCGCCACGCTTGTCGCCGACGATCTGGTTCTTGTCGAGCTGCAGGCGCAGCTCGTCGATGAGCCGCGTGGCCTCTTTCTTCGATTCGAAGCCGGGACGGTCGATGGCCCGATGGCAGGTCTGGCAGCGGTCGACGCGCGGCACCGACATGTAGTTCATGTCGATGAACATGTCGTTGAGCACGACCTGGTCGATCTTCAACGTCGGATTGATGAAGTCGAGCATCGGCAGGTTGAGAATGACGTTGCTCGACGTGGCCGACACGTTCGCGAGCTGCTTCTGCAGCAGGTCGATCGAAGCGGTCAGCTCTTTGCGGCGGTCTTCGACTTTGTTCACCGCGGCGAGGAAGGAGTCGCGGCGCGCCATGGCGGCGTCGCGGTCGCGCGTCACCTGCTGGAGCTCGAGGTTGGCGTTGTCGACCTGCCGCGTCAGCTCGTCGAACTCCCGTTTCTTCGTCTTCTCGGCGCCGCTCTTGTGCAGCAGCGCGCTCTCGAGCTCGTAGCGCTTGGCGTCGAGAAGCGCCTTGGCGAAGCGGTAGTTCTGGTCGGCCGCGTAATGGCGCCCTTCCCACATCTCGAGCGTCTTCTGCGCGGCGACGTACTGCTCGCGCTGACGGGCCACGCCGACCTGCGCCTCGCGCCGCTCCTTGTCGAGCTCCGCGAGCTGCTTGCGGACGTCGGCTCCGTTGGCCGCGGCCAGGTCGGCCTGGATCCGCTCCTGCTGAATGCGCATGAACTCGAGCTGGAACCACTTCCAGCCGCGCACATAGTCGTACATCACGATCGCGCCCGTCACCGCGAGCAGCAGAAGGCTGCTCAACGCGAAGATGAGATTCAGCCTCTTGATCGAGTAGTTGTGCGGTATCGGCTCTTGCGGCTTCATTTTGTTGGTTTTGGTTTTCGGTTGTTGGTTGTTGGTGGCGGTCTTCGGGCCGATCGGTCAGGTTCTGGTTTTCACCAGAAACCGAAAACCAACAACCGGCAACCAGCACTCATATGTTGAAGAAAATCTCCTGAATATGGACGATGTACTTCAGGTTGAAGAGCCACCGCAGCACCATCTTGATCGGCAGTGACATCATCGAGAGGAACAGGAAGGCGCCGACGTAGTAGCGGGGGGCGCCCATCTTCAGATAGAAACGGCGGAAGGGGCCCATGGCCAGGGCCGGTGCGAGGCCGAGGTAGGCCAGCACGAGGATCAGCCCGAAGAGCTCGCGGATGAACCAGAGCCTCGGCAACGGCATCCCCAGCCCCTTGACCCAGATCAGCTCCGAGAGATCGATGTTGACGAGTGGCTCCAGCTTGTTTGGATCCCAGAACTCGTACGGTCCGTAGAAGTTCCAGTTCGGGCCGCGCAGGAACGTGCCGGTGATGATGAGGAAGGACCAGAGCACGAGGAACCCGTAGAGGAAGACGCCGATCTCCCACTTGCGCTCGCGGAACGAGTAATAGCCGTTCCCTTTCGGGTTCGTGTCGATGTAGGGGACGGCCATCAGACCGACGATGATCAGCGTCGGCAGGACGACGCCCGCCAGCCAGGGATCGAAGTAGACGAGCATCTCCTGCAGGCCGAGGAAGTACCAGGGCGCTTTGGCAGGATTGGGGGACGACGTCGGGTTGGCTGCTTCTTCGAGCGGAGCGCGCAGGCCGATCGACCAGACGATCATGATGATCGTCAGCACGATCATGCAGAGCAGCTCCGTGTAGACGAGGTCGGGCCAGGTGAAGAGCTTCTCGTCGGATTCCGTCTTCTCGTACGGGATGCCGCCGGCCTCCATGGCCTTGTCGTTGTAGTAGGCCTTCCGCAGTGCGATCCAGGTGAAGATCCCGAGAAGGAAGATCATCGCGCCGATCGGAACGTTGTCCGGCTTGGCGGCGATCAGGTAGAAGTTCGGGTCAAGGAGGGAGAGGCCGAAGCCGACCGCGGCCAGGATCAGCAGGCGGAGGCCCATCTTGCTCTCCCACATGCGCGGGCCGAGCGCGGCGCAGCCCCACATGCAGAGGAAGTAGGCGATTCCGAGGTACAGGAGCGGCGTGTAGAAGATGCCCGCGATGACGAAGACGGCACCGAGGAGAACGAGTCCGATGCCCCCCTTCGACTTGATCCGCCCGTCCAGGAGATTGAAGTAGACGACGAAGACGAAAATCGCGGTGAGAAGAGTGAACGAGATCGAGGCGACCGAGAGAATGTTGACGAAGTTCTTGAGGAAATCCATCGATCCCGTCTCTCCTACATTGGCCCGCTGATGCCGCCGTCTTTCCTGACGCGCCAGAAGTGAATGGCCATCAGGAAACCGGCGGCGAGCGGGATGACCATGCAGTGCAGCACGTAGAAGCGGAGGAGCGTCGCGGCGCCGATCGAGCGCCCGGCTATGAGCCCGAAGCGCGCGTCGTCACCGGCGTGGATCAACGGCACGTCTCCCAGTTTTATCAGGGCCGAAGCCGGCCCCTCCGTTCCCATGCCTGGTGTGGCGCGCGCCATGTTCGAACCGACCGTGATGGCCCAGATCGCGAGCTGATCCCACGGCAGAAGGTACCCGGTGAACGAGAGGAGGAGCGTCAGCACGAGCAGGACGACGCCCACGTTCCAGTTGAATTCGCGCGGCGGTTTGTACGAGCCGGTCATGAAGACGCGGAACATGTGCAGCCAGACCGCGATGACCATCGCGTGCGCACCCCAGCGGTGCATCTCGCGCATGATCCCGAAAGGCGCCTGCTCGCGCAGGTCCATGATGTCCGTGAAGGCGTATTCGATCGTCGGCCGGTAGTAGAACATCAGCAGCAGGCCGGTCACGGTCTCGACGAGGAAGAGAAAGAACGACGTCCCTCCCATGCACCAGGTGTACGACATGCGCACGCCGGAGCGTCGCACCTTCACCGGATGAAGATGAAGGATGAGGGAGCCGAGAACCGCGAGAACGCGTTTGCGATTGGTGTTGGGGATGCCAACCCGGAAGACCGACTTCCAGATCTGCGAGTTGACGATGCCTTCCTGAACCTGCTTCAGTGTCATCGGGCCCCTTTTATTAGCTGTCAGCTACCAGCGCGCAGCTATCAGCTCTCCGCTCCCCCGTCTTCCCTGAGAGCTGAGAACTGACGACTGAGAGCTACACGAGCTACACCTGGAGAAACGATTCCGGATTCGTCCAGTCACCACGCTCGTGGTGATACTGGACCGACTTGTCGATCAGGATCTGGCCATCCGATGTATCGATGGCGATCTTCGCGCGCTCCAGCGGGCGCGGGGCCGGACCTTCGAAATTGACGCCGGTCCGGTAATAGCCGCTGCCGTGGCAGGGGCATTTGAATTTGTTCTGCGACGGGAGCCAGTTGGGCGTGCAGCCGAGATGGGTGCAGGTGGTGATGAGGGCGTAGATCACGTCCTCCTGCCGCACGACCCAGATTCCGTATTTGTCTTTCCAGCGCTCGTCGACTTCACCCGGCGCGTAGTCGGATGGAAGGCCGGCCTTGAACTTCTGGACCGGCTCGAAAAGTACGTTAGGGAAAAGGAAGCGTCCGAGGATGCCGGCAAGTCCTCCGACGGCCGCGGTGAGCGCGAGCCAGGCGGTGGTGAGGACAAAGGGAAACTTGCGCCGGGTGATCTCACCCTGATCGCGAATTTCCGCCGCAGCACTCCCCGCGAGAGGAGTCTTTGGTGTCACCTCGTATGACGTGATTTGCTCAGACATTCGGGCGGACAAAACTATTACCGAGTGCGCTTAATATCGACGATCTCGGAAACCAAGTCAACGCAAAAAAGATGGAATTCAGTTTACGTGTTGGACAGTCGTGCGGAGCGTGCGCGGTGCGCCGATATCACTTCGCCGCCAGCGCTTCTTTGGCGGCGGAGCGCACCTGCAGCGACGGATCGGCGTCGGCGAGCTTGCGCAGCGTCGGGACGGCTTCCGGGCCGGCAATCTTCACGTACGCCGGAATCGCCGCGAGCATCGCGTCTTCCTTCTGATTCGGACGCATCCCCTGCACCGTATCGAGACGGCCCCGGTCGAGCATCTCGCGCAGCACGCCGATGGAACGGCCGTCGCCGAAGCGCGCCAGCGAGAGCGCGGCGTTGTAGCGCACGTCCGGCTCGGCGTCCGTCAGGACTCCGGCCAGCGGCTCGATGGCACGCCTGTCGGCGAGTTCCCCGAGCGCATAGGCGGCCGCTTTCCGTTCGTCCCGCTCCCCTTTCTGCAGCGCCGTCACGAGGTGCGGCACAGCGGCGGGGTCGTGGAGCTGCCCGAGGGCGAGCAGCGCGTAGATGCGCGTCTCGACGTGCTTGTCGTCGAGTGCGGAGACGAGGGCCGGGGTGGCCCGGCGGTCGCCGAGGTTACCGAGCACCATCGCCAGGTACTGGCGTACGCGGGGATCGTCGTTCTGCGCGTCGGTGAAGATGCGGGCGACCTGCGGCACGAGCTGCGGATACTGCTTCGCTTCTCCGCGCTTGATCGCTTTCGAGAGCTGATACGCCGCCTGCCAGCGCTCGTGGCTGCCGCCGGAGCGGATCTCCGTCAGGTAGTCGGGGATCTTCTGTTCGTTGCTGGCGAGCTGGCCGAAGAGCAGGAAGATGGCCACGCCGACGGCGACGACGCCGAGAGGAAAGAGAACGAACTGGAAAAGGATCGTGCGCGCCGATTCCTTCGGCAGATCGTCATGAGGGTCATGGCCCGGGGAGGAGTCGAGAGGCGGCATCAGTGGGAGAGAAAATGTTGAATGGTGAATGCTGAATGGTGAATGTTGAAAAACGAGGGGAGGCCGGGGCTCACGTCAACATTCAATATTGAACATTCATCATTCATCGTTTCGTTTCCTCAGCGTCCCGTTCCACCGACGACGAAATCAGGCAGGTAGGTTTTGAGCTGCGTCGGCGCTTCCGGCACGACGATCGCGTCCTTGTCGCAGACGCTTTCGCAAAGGCGGCAGGCGACGCACTTGTTCTTGTCGACGAAGGCGATCTTGTAGTGGTTCGCGAGCGTCTCGTCGTCCGCGTCGATCATCTTGATGCATTCGAACGGGCAGATGTCGACGCAGAACTCGCAGCCGGTGCAGAGGTCCTTGATGACCTCCGCTTTCGGAATGTCCTTCGGCTTGATGCGAGGGATGAAGTCGCCGTGCTGGTTCTGGATGGCGTCGACCGGGCAGTAGATGCCGCACACCGAGCAGTCGATGCACCGCTCGGGGTGGATGTAGTACTGCCCCTTGCTCTCGCCCCAGATCGTGTTCGTCGGACACTTGATCTCGCAGACGCTGCAGCCGATGCATTTATCGGTGATGAAATGTGGCATGTGTGCCTCTCAGTGTACACGGACAATCAAGGCGTTGTCGTTGGCGAAGAGGGGCTCGATCCTGCGGGAGCGGCGGATGACCCCGAGCTCGGGCGCCTGCCGCTCCCCGATCCAGAGAAACGGCTGCCTCGGGAGTGAGGCGGCATCGACGAGGGCGATGGCCCGCCAGCCGGGGTGCTGCGCCTGTTCGGGCGGAAACGGAATCACCCGTTCCCCGAGCTGGGTGACCGCTTCGAGGTACAGATAGCCGGAGGCGACGACCGGCTCCGCTCCTGCCCGCGCCTTCAGAGTGAGTGCCGCCTCGCGGTATGGATCGAGCGGACGGCGGAGGTGATCGTCGATGCCGCGGTAGAGGGCGAAAACGCCGGTCAGCAGCAGCGCCGCCGTGAGCGCACGGCGCGCGCCCTTCCCCCACCGCGCCACCGACGCCCCCAGCCAGAGCACCAGCGGAAACGCGATGACCGACTCGAATCTGAGCGGGTAGTAGACGGTCCGGCCGGTCAGGGCGAACAGGGTGGCCACGAGCAGCGGCACCACCACGAACGGCAGGTATCGAGCCGAGCGCGCCCCCGCGATCAGCAGCAGAGCCGTGGCAGTGATGGCCATGGCCGCCGGAACACCCAGGAGCAACGCGGCCGGGTAGTCCCCGGCAAAGGAAAGGTTGAGCAGCGGCGTGTAGAGCGGCTGCTGGCGGTTCCAGGCCAGCGCTTCTCGTGGCTGGCGCAGTGCCAGGAGAAAGCCGGGAATGAACAGCAGAGCCGCAAGAGCAGCAGGGAAACGATGGGACCAGTAGGACAGATGGGACCAATGGGACCCATGGCTGGGCTCAGCGGAGTCTCCCCCGCGCCACAGGAGCAGAGGGAACAGCAGCACGGCGTAGTAGTGCGCATAGCCCGCCGCGGCCAGCGCCACCGCGGCGGCGTAAGGCCGCCGTTTCTCCAGCAGCAGCACCGCCACAGCCACCAGCGCACCGCAAAGCGCATACGCCCGCGCGTCCACGGCGAACAGCACCGCAGGCGGATAGACTGCCAGCAGCGCCGCCTCCACGAAGCGTCTGCGCCGCAGCAGCAGCGCGAACGGCACGCAGGCGAACGCCAGCGAGAGCAGCCGCAGCCCGAAAACCGAAGGAATGCGCGCCATCCAGTAGTACAGCGGCGGTCCGGAGTCGTGCAGCAGCGCCGGCAGGATCGCGGCGAACGGGCGGCGCGCCATCCAGACGGTGAACAGCTCGTCGAAGAAAGGCTCGCGCGCGAACAGCATCGCCGCGCGGACGGCGAGGAAGAGCAGCGACAGCAGCAGCGCGACGACAGCCGGGGAGACTGGCCGCGCGCCGCGGGGCATCACACCGAGAGCAGCTCCGAGATCGTCTTGATCAGGTGCGACGACTGGATGGGCTTGGAGATGTACGCGTTCGCTCCGAGGGCGAGCCCCCGCTCACGATCCTCTTCCGCACCTTCGGTGGTGATGATGATGATCGGGATGTTCTTGAGCTGGGCGTTCTGGCGGACGAGCGAGACGAGCTTCAGCCCGTCCATCACCGGCATGTTGATGTCCGTGAGAATGAGGTCGATCCGATCGGGCCCGGAGAGCTTCTTGAGCGCGTCGACGCCGTCTACGGCCTCGATGATCTTCGCGTTCTTGAAACGCTTCAGCGAGAAAGAAATCAACTGACGCATGGTCGGCGAATCTTCGACGACCAGAAAGTTCGAGTTCTCCATCCCCAAGTGTTGGCCTCTCCTTAACCCGAGGTCGTGAGCAGGTCGAGGAAGCTCTGAATCGTGTTCAGCTTCCGCTCGGACTGCGAATAGAGTTTCGACGAGAAGATGGCCGTAGCCGCGTGGGCCGCGAGCAGCGAGAAGAGCTCGTAGTCGACGGCCGAGAAGGCATCCTTCTGCTGCAGGAGCCGGTAGATGACGATCAGGCCGATGACGTGCTCTTTGATCTTGAGGGGCACGGCCGCCAGCGGCTTGTCGAGCGTTACGCCGGTGACGTCGGCGTCGATGTCCTGGTTGACGTAGTAGCTCTCGCCGGTCTTGGCCACCTGCCCCATGATTCCTTCGCCGAGGCGGATGGAAATGCTGTCGACACCGGGCATGACGTCGTCGCCTTCGTAGGCGATGGTCTTGAGCTCGTTCGTCTTTTCATCGAGCAGGAGGATGGCGAACGACTCCGCGCCGATCAGGTTGATGATGATTTCCTGAACGATCTGGATCACCTCGCGGAAGTCGAGCGTGGAGTGGAGCTGGTAGCTCGCCACGTAGAGGTTCGCGAGGTTGTTGTTCTGCTCTTCGATCTCGATGTAGCGGTTCGCGAAGTCCTTGTTCTCTTCCTCGACCTCGCGGAAGCGCAACTGAATGCGCCGGTTCTCCTCCGTGAGGTTGGAGATCTGCTCCTTCAACCGCTGAAGCTCTTCCGGTGGCACACCCGCGGAATGCTCCGTCTCCATCGCCGCCATGCGGAAGCGAAGACGCTGATTCTCACGGAGGAGCTCCTCGGTGAACTCCTTACCCTTGTTGAAGATCTCGAGAAACTTTTCGGCCTTGTTTTCTTCGGTCATCTCTCTGCTCGGACCAAGTCGCGAGAATGTAGCACAGGTTCAATGGGCGACAGGCAGTAAGCTCATGTGGGACAGACACTCCTGTCTGTCCGGCCAAACGGTGCACGGGACAGACAGGAGTGTCTGTCCTACATTTGCCCGGTGCAAAGCCTTCTGATCGCGCGCGGTATTTCGCCCAGCGGCAACACTTCGTCGACCGCGCCCGTGCGAATGGCCTCGGCGGGCATGCCGAAGATGATCGCGCTCTCTGACGATTCAGCGATCGTGATGCCTCCCCGCTCGTGCACTTCGCGGATGGCCTCCGAGCCGTCGTCTCCCATGCCCGTCATGATGATGGCCACCATCCGCTCGCCACACGCACGGCTGGCGCTGGAGAAAAGACGGTCGACGGACGGGGCATAGAGATCGTTCATCGCCGCCGGGAACACCCGCACCTGCAGCCCCTCGGGGATGCGCCGGACGTCCGTCTGCATCCCGCCCGGCGCGATCAGCACCGTGCCGGGCGCCAGCATCTCTCCGTCCGTTGCCTCCCGCACGGCGTACGGCGTGAGGCGGTTCACCCGGTCGGCGAACAGACGCGTAAAAGTGGCGGGCATGTGCTGCGCCACCACGAACGGCACCGGCAGGAGCGGCAGCGACTGGAAAAGATGCTGGAGCGCCGGAGGTCCGCCCGTGGAGCAGCCGATGACGATCAACTCGACGCCGCGCTGAAAGCCCTCGGCGAAGGCGGCAGGCGGCGTGGCCGGCGCCTCCTCCTCCTGGACGCGGCGCCGCAGGTTGTCCATCCGCAGATCGACGACCTGCAACACTTTGGTGACGAGGTCCTTCTGAATCTCCTCGAGACGCGGCGATACCCGGCCGCCAGGCTTGGCGATGAAGTCGATCGCGCCCAGCTCGAGCGCCTTGAACACGCTACGGTCGCTCGACCGGGAGGAGACGGCGATCACCGCCGTCGGCAGGTTCACCATCAGCCAGCGCAGGAACGCGAAGCCGTCCATGATCGGCATCTCGAGGTCGAGCGTGACGACGTCCGGCTTGTGTTTGACGGCCTGCTTGATGCCGTCCTCGCCATTTACGGCGGTCCCGACGACCTTGATGCGCCCATCGGACTCGAGCATGCGCGTCAGCGTGACGCGGTTGTACGCGGAGTCGTCGACGACGAGCGCTCGGATCTGTTGATCTGCCGAATTCCTGGAGGTAGGCACCGCCGGGACATTCTAGGCGATCAGGGCCCGCGGTTTTCGCGTCTGGCGACGGCGTGGGTTTCGTGTGCGGTGACGGCGTTGAGAAACGCGTTCGCAATCGCGGTGTGCCCGAGGGCGCTCGGATGGATCCGGTCGTCCGCGATGTGGGCGGTATCGGGATCGTACGCGGAGGATACGTCGACGTACGTCACGTCGAGACCGTCGGCCTGCAACAACGTCACGACGCTGCACATCGTGTCGTTGTACGACGCCACGGCCTGGTCTGAGCCGTGGCTCCATTGCTCGAACCGAGGATGAACATAGCCATTCGTCTGCATGCGCGGCGCATTGCCGGCGTACACGAGCGGCCGGCGTATGGCCGGCTGCCGCTCCACACCGGCGACCCAGCCGAAGGCGATGGCGCTGCCGCGGCTCTTGGAGATGACGACTTTGTGCGTTCCGGCCTTCAGGCTGGTGATGCGGATGAGAAACGGCGCGCTGGCGCGGCCGCGATTCGTCGGCAGGTTCCGGGCGGCGTTGAACGGCCCGTACTCGACGCCGTCGACGCTCACCAGCATCTCGCCGCCTCCGGTGTGGAAGCGCTCGGCGACGACGTAGACCGTCTCCCCCCGCACAGACAGGGTCGCGGTCGCGGCCGGATCCTCGGTTGCGCGGACCGCGCGGGTTCCAACGAGCACGTCCTGCCAGACGCCGTGGTAGAGGATGCGCGGGTCTGCAGCGAAGACCTTCTCCTCATGCAGCAGCGCGAGATGTGCGAGGGACGCTTCGAAAGTCCCGCGGAAGAAGACGATCCCGGCCCGTCCCCGGGCGCGCATGTCGTTGTAGCCGGTCAGGAGGGTGTACCGCGAGTCGCGGCCGGGCTGTTCCTCGAAGATCCGGTCGACCTGGCCGGCGTCGCCGAGCTGCGAGCCGCTGGCGGCGCGATTCGTCAGGGTCCACCCTTTCGTCTGCGCCACGGTGTACACCCAGGAATTGGCGGCCTCCGTAAAAGAGTCGCCGAACGCGGTGACCGTCTCGCCCGCCACCGCTGCGGCCGCGAAAGCGAATACAGCGATCGACAGCACGAGCGCACGAGCCATGCGCGCGGGGAAACGAGGCTGTTCCGAGGAGCATTCCATGACGGTTCCGATTTCCCGACTTCCGTCAGCCCGTACGGGCTTCTCTCGCCCGAGGACGGGTACGTCCGCGTTCCTACTTCTGGTACACCATGTCGTGCTTCAGGTGCTTCAGCTTGAACTGCGTCGAAAGCGAGATCAGCGATTCGCTGTGGCCCAGCAGCAGGTAACCGCCGTCCACGAGGCGGTTGTAGAAGTTGCTGACCACCACCCGCTTCGAAGCGTCGTCGAAATAGATGATGACGTTGCGGCAGAGGATGACGTCCAGATGGCCGAGGAGCGAGACCCGCGCTTCGTCGTAGAGATTCAGGCGGCCGAAGGAGACGTGGTTGCGCACCTCGTCCCGCACCTTCCAGGCGCCTTCGTTCTCACGGACGAAGTACTTCTCGCGCAGCGTCGGGTTCGTGGCCCGGAAGGCGCTCTCGCGGTACAGCCCTTTGCGCGCCTTCGACAGCACCTGCTGATTGATGTCGCTGGCGAAAATCTCGAACGTGGCATGCTCGTACCAGCCGGCTTCCTGCAGCAGGATCGCGAGCGAGTACGGCTCCTCCCCTGACGAACAGCCGGCGCTCCAGATGCGCACCTTCTTGATGGCCTTCCGCGCCAGGACCTCGGGCACGATCTCCTCGATGAAAGCCGTGAGTTGGGCCGGCTCGCGGAAAAAGTACGTTTCGTTCGTCGTCACCAGGTCGTAGATCTGATCGAACTCCGTCTCGGCTCGCGGGTCGTACTGCAGGAAGTAGAAGTACTTCTGAAACGAGTCGAAGTTCAGCTCCCGCGCCCGCGGCGAGAGGCGTTTCTGCAGCAGGTACTTCGACGAATCGGCGAACCACATCCCCGTGCGCTTGTAAATCTGATCCCGGAGCAGCCTGAACACGTCGTCAGGCAGATCGAGATGATGATTCAGCGACAGGTTGAACGTGGTCATAGGTTAGGGCCCGGGGTCCGGGGCTCGGGGCCCGGGGATTCGGCACGTCGTCGTTCCTGGGCCCCGGGCCCTGAGCCCTGAGCCCTCACTGATTGCCTTTCATCGCCTGGAGGATTGCGGCGATCACGACCTCGCGGCGGCTGTCGGCCGTGCGCCAGGCTTCCTCGATCAGGTCGCGGTACAGCTCCTTGTGCCGCACGAAGATCTCCGAAACGTCGTCGAGGATGGCGGTGTTCTCGAGCGCCCGGAACAGGTACGGGAACGACGAACGGTCCGCGACCTTGTCGAGTGCCAGCACGGCTGACTGCTGCACGTACGTGTCCGGATCTTCGAGCGCGCGATGCAGCACCGGCAGCGCGTAGCGATCCCCGCGGACGCCGAGCGCCGTCGCGGCGGCGGCGCGGATGCGCCAGTCCTCGTCCGTCAGCGCCGTCACGATGCGGTCGAAGACGTCGCTGCCCGGGACGCGGGCCAGCGCCAGGATCGCCGCGCGGCGGATCTCCAGGTCGCTTTCGCCGAGACAGCGGAACAGCACGTCCTTCACCTGCGGGTTCTCCGACTTGCCGAGCGCCTCGATGACGGCGATGCGCACCGGCGGCGGGTCGTGCTCCAGATGTCGCATGAGCGGCTGCAGCGCGTCCGGGTGACGGTACTCGCCGAGCGCCTGCGCGGCGGCGGTGCGGATCCAGATGTCGTGGTCTTCCAGAGAGCTGATAAGCGGCTCGATGCCGGTCTCGGGACGCAGCCGCACGATGGCGTTGATGCCGGCCACGCGCACCGACGTCGCTTCGTCCGCCAGCGACAGCACGAGTTGATCGGCGAAGCGCTCCTCGCCGAACTTGCCCATCAGCGAGACCGCCTTCTGGCGGATCACCGGGTCCGAGTCCTTCGACGCCAGCAGCAGCTCGTCGTGGTACCCCTCACCCTGGATATTGACGTAGACGGAGAGCGAATTGAGTTTGATCGGTGTCGACGACGACTGCAGGAGCCGCTTGATCTTCGAGAGGACGTCCTGCTTGATCTCCGGGAAGGCGCCGACCAGCGCGGAGATCGAGTTGACCGCCGCCTGCTGCGACGCCACGTCGTGATCGTCGAGCTTCGCCAGCAGGTAATCGATCGAGCCTGGATCCGGGATCTCGCCCAGCGTCTCGATGGCCAGGCGGCGGATCGTCGGGTTCTCGTGGTCGAGGAAGCCGAGGATCGAGGGAATCGCGTCCGGCCCTCCGACGACGTTGATGACGCGCAGCAGCAGCGCGACGATCTCGTCTTCGTCGGCGTTGCGCAAGGTGGTCAGGATGTCGGGCAGCGCGGACGGGCCGAAGTCGATGAGCGCCTGCGCCGCCACTTCCGCGGTATCCGGCAGTTCGAGATGCGCGAGCAGCACCGGGAGCGCGCGCGCGTCGCCCGACCAGCCGAGGAACTTCAGGATGAACGCCTTGACCTCGCGCTTCGGCGTCGTCTGCAGGTGATCGATGAGCGGGCTGACCTTCTCGTGCGGGAAAGACTCGCGGAACTTGCGCTGGATGAGCTGCCGCTCGGCCTGTTCGACGATGCGCGGCTTGCTCGACTCGGCGATGCGCACGAGCGCCCGCAGCGCCGTCAGGTTCAGCTTCTCCTCCTCCGCGATGATGCGCAGCAGGAAGCTGACGGTGCCGACGTCCGCGATCTTACCGACCGCTTCGAGCACCGGCTTGCGGAGCGATTTCTCGCCGTACAGCGGCAGGACGGCCGGCAACGCGGAGCGGTCGCCGATCTCGCCGAGCGCTTCGATGACGTGGAACTTCAGCCAGAGGTCCTCGCGGATCCGCAACGTGCGGATGAGATGCGGCAGCGCGGTCGCGTCCCGATACTTGCCGAGCGAAGAGACGATCGACGAGGCGACGTTGATGTCGCTCTCCCCTTCCAGCAGTTCGACCAGGAGCGCGAAACCGTCCCGGCTGCGCAGATCGCCGAGCAGGTTCACGAGCGAGAGACGGACGTCGATGTCCTCCTCCGCGCGCAGTCTCTGCACGATCGGCACGATCGCCGGTTCCCCGATCCTGATCAGCGCCTCGGTCGCGGAGTTCCGCTTGCCGGCGTTCTCCGGATCGGCCAGCGCATCGATCAGGCCGCGGATGATCTCGGCCCGCGCATCGCGGACGAAGCCGTCGACGATCGTCTTCCGGACGCGCCAGTCCTTGTCGCCCAGCAGCTCGAACATGAGCGGCAGGTCGCGGTCGTCCGTCGATTGCGCGACGAGGTAGGCCGCCTTCTGCCGCGCGTCCGGATCGGCCGAGCGGGCCTGTTCGAGTAGCTGCGGATCGTTCATCATTTCAGTTGGCAGTGGGCAGTTGGCGGTTGGCAGTGGATAGATCCGTCATTCTGCGCCTGCTGCTCGTTTCTGTTGTCCGTTGGCCGTGGCGCGACTGGCTGCCGGCAGCGGATCGTCTCCTCTGCCAACCGCCAACTGCCCACTGCCAACTCATTGCGTTCTCGTGAGGCGCTCCAGCTCTTCGCGCTTCATCTGCACGAACTGCTGGATCGTCTCGGTAAAGATCTCCGTATCGCGGCGCACGCGGAAAGGCACGCGCGACTCGTAGTACTGCCGTCCTTCCTCGATGGCATCCCGGAGGATCTCGAAGAAGTTGTTGTCGCGGATGCCGTCCTCCACCTTGGCGGCGTGATAGATGATGATGTCGGAGAGGATCAGGCGCGCCAGGCGCCGGGCCTCGTCGTATTCACGCGGCTCGATCGGCGCGTCCACCATGTCCCCGACGTCGGGGAAGAGCTTGTGGATGATCTGGCGGAACTCCTTCTCCGGGATCTGCTCCTCGATGTACTCGTCGGCGCCATAGAGGTTGGTCGGGTTGGCGCGGAAGCGGTTCGCGCGGAAAAGGGCGCCGATGAGGATTACCTGCGTCTGCGCCAGCTCCGCGTCGTTCTTGATCTCTTCGGTCACTTCGACGCCGAGCTTCCCCTTGAGGTAGACGTTGACGATGGCCAGTTCGGCGCGGGTGCGGCGGATGAATTCGAGCGCTTCGTCGCCGGCGGTGAAGTAGGTGACGTCGAAGCCGAGGCGGCGGAGGTGCTCGCCGAGGAAAGCGCGGAACGGGCGCGGCTCATCGGCGATGACGGCCATGCGGCGGCGCGGCGCCGGCAGCGGCTCCGTGCCGGGAGACGTCGGCCGCGGCTTGAGGACCATCTGGTTGCTGCACGAGGGGCAGGCCACCCGCACCGGGGCGGTCAGCGGCGTGGCGAGTGCCGCGCGGAATTTCGAGCCACATTGCTTACAGGTCAGTTCCATTCGGTTTATGCGCTCAGAGCCCTGGGGGTCAGCAGCTTCTCCAAATCGAGGAGGATCGTCAACGCGTTGTTGACGCGGAACACGCCGCGGACGGCTTCATCGAGCTCGCTGGCGTGCACCACCGGGTGCGGCTCGATCTCGGCCACGGCCTTCTTCACGACGCGGAGGACGCGGTCGACGGCGAAGCCGACGGTCTCCCCTTTCTGTTCGACGACGACCACGCGGGCATCCGGACCTTCCTTGACGGCCGCGGTATGACGGAGCTTGCGGCGGACGTCGACCAGCGTCACGATCGTCCCCCGCAGCGACATGATCCCCACCACCGACTCGTCGGCGTTGGGGATGCGGGTGACGGGACGGGGCGTGACGATCTCCACGATGTGCTCGATGTCCACCGCGTAGTGCTCGCCGGCAATGACGAACGTGAGCAGCTCGAGCAGTTCCTGAACGGTGGTCTCTTCCCGGGCGATGACGATGTCCCGGCGCTTGCCGGCCGATTGTTTGAACGTTTCGAGCTTGGAGATCTCAGGAGAACGATGGGACTCATGGGACAGATGGGACCCATGGGACTCATGGGAGTCCGGTTGCGGTTTTGCGGGCTCCGCCGGAGATTTCTGCGGCTCCGCGGCTGGCAGGTCGGCGGCTGCCGCCTCTTTGCCCTGCTTGGCCTTCTTGCGGATCTTGACCAGATCAACCATGGCGGCGCTCCATCCGGTGCTCTTTCGCTGCTGAGACGATCCGGGCGCCATCGATCGCGGCGGCGTCGTCGCCGAAGGCGTCGAGCAGGGCCGTGGTGGCCAGGGTGTTGATCAGGCGCGGCACGCCGCCGCTGAGTGCGTGGATCTCGGTCATGGCCTCGTCGCTGAACGGGTTCCGCGCCCCTCCGGCCACGCGAATCCGGTGATCGATGTACTGGCGCGTCTCCTCGAGCGAAAGCGGACCGAGAGAGTACCGCATCCCGATCCTCTGGCGCAGCGGCGCGTAGTGCTCGCGAGCCAGGCGGCCGTCCAGCTCCGGCTGTCCGATCAGGACGACAGACAGCAGATTCTGGTCGTCGAGCTGAAAGTTCGTCAGCAGCCGGATCTCGTCGAACGTCGCCTTGCCGGGGATGAGCTGCGCCTCGTCGATCATCAGCACCGGCTCGCGCTGCTCCTCGTACAGCTCGAACAGCTTAGAGTGGAGCTGGTCGAGCAGCTCGTTGCGGAAGCGCGCCGGCTCGACGCCCAGACCGCGGGCGATGGCCCGCAGGAGCTGCATCGGCGTGAGCCGCGGATTGATCAGCAGCACCACCGGCCTGGACTCGCCGATCCGGTCGATCAGCGCCCGCGAAAGCGTCGTCTTCCCGCTCCCCACGTCCCCCACCAGCAGCGCCAGCTCCTTCTCCTCCACGGCGTACTCGAGCCGCGCCAGCGCCTCACGGTGCTGCTGCGACTCGAACAGAAAGCCCGGATCCGGAGTCTTGCCGAAGGGCTTGGACGTGAGACCGAAGAAGGACTCGAACATGAGTCAATCCCGAGCGCATAACGGGGGACGAACCCCGAATGCAGAACGCAGAGCGCAGAACGCAGAATGAAGAAAAGACGGCTCACGGCGCAGAACGTTGTCCGTTCTGCATTCTGCGTTCTGCGTTCTGCCTTCTGACTTCAGCTTTTCGAGCGCCTTCACTTCCCCACCCCCACCGCCCGCCCCTCGCGCGCCTTCCCGCCGAAATGATCGATCAGCGTCCCCACGTCCACCACCAGCACGATCTCGCTCTCGCCGATCTCCGTCGCCCCGGCGATGCCGGGGATGGTCTTGAGCCGTTCGCCGATGGACTTGATGACCACTTCCTGCTGGCGCACGAGGGCGTTGACCAGCAGGCCGACCGTCTTCTCGCCCGCGCGGGTCACGACCACGAACCACTTCGTATCGGGGCCGTGATCGCGCTCGTCGTCGAGGCTGAACGCATCCGACAGGCGGAGCAGCGGGAGGGTGAAGTCGCGCAGGGTGAACACTTCCTTCCGCTCTACAGTCCGGATGTCGCGCGAATAAATACGGAGCGACTCCTCGACCGCCGTGAGGGGAATGGCGAACTTCTCTTCCCCCGCTTCGACGATCAGCGCCTGGATGATGGCCAGGGTGATGGGGAGAGAGATGCGGAAGGTCGTTCCTTCGCCGACACGGGTGATGACGTCGATCGTCCCCTTCAGCTCCTGGATGTTTTTCTTGACCACATCCAGCCCCACCCCGCGCCCGGAGATCTCGCTCACGGTGGCGGCGGTGGAGAAGCCGGCGGTGAACATCAGCTCGTGCGCCCGCTGCTGGTCGATCGCATCCTTCTCGCCGATCAGCCCGCGGCGCACGGCCACGGCGCGGATCTCCTGCGGGTCGATCCCGCGGCCGTCGTCGCGCACGTCGATGACCACCGAGTTCCCCTGCTGGTAGGCGTTGAGGGTCACGCGGCCGACCCGGTTCTTGCCCTTCGCCCGCCGCTCTTCGGCCGGCTCGATGCCGTGGTCGATGGCGTTGCGGATGATGTGCATCAGCGGGTCGGTCAGTTCGTCGACCATCATCTTGTCGAGCTCCGTGTCCTCGCCGCGCAGGATCAGCTCGATGTCCTTGTTCAGCTCCCGCGCGACCTTGCGCACCGTGCGCGAAAGCTTCGAGAAGATCTGGCCGACCGGCACCATGCGGATCTCGATGACGGACTTCTGCAGCTCGTTGAGCTTCCGGTCGAGGTTGCGGGCGATCTTGGCCAGCTCGTGGGCGGTGATGCGCGCCTGCTGCCCGGCCTGCTGGCTCCCTTGCTGTCCAGCGATACTGCGGCCGAGCGTTTCGAGCTGCGTCTTCTCGATGATCAGCTCCCCGACGATGTTCATCACATGGTCGAGCCGGGAGATGTCGACGCGCACCGTCTGCGACAGTGACCGCAGCGACATCTCCTCTTCCGGCGCCACCGGCTCGGCCGGCGCGACGGTGATGTCCGGCACGGTGGTCGCCGCCGGGGCCGTCGCTTTGCGCAGCGACGCCACCGCCGCCTCGGGCGCCAGCGCCTGCACCGCCACGTCGTTCAGGTTCGAACCGTAGAGGAGGCGGAAGGCGATGCCGTTGATCTCACCGGTCGGAATGGCCGGCAGCGTGGAGATGACTTCACCGGCGTCGGCCAGCGACGCCGTCAGAGCCCGCAGCCGCTCGTCGAAGTCGGAGAAGTCGAACGTGACCGAGACCGAGAGGATGTGCTTCCCGGCGCGCACGTTCTCGAGCAGGCGATGCTCCTCGTACTCGGTGAGCGACTTCTTCGTCTGCTCGTCGAGGGTGAGCTCGGCGAACGGATCGCCATGCTTCTGCGCCGGCTGGGCGGTGATGAGCTGATGGATGCGCCGCGTGAGCGCCGTCATGTCGACGAGCGCGCCGAGGGCGGGGTCGTTGATGGCGATGACGAGACGGTTGAGGGAGTCGACCGAATCGTAGAGCAGGTCGATCAACTCCTTCGTAATCTCGATCTTTCCCATGCGCAACCGGTCGAGCATGTCCTCGAGGTTGTGGGAGAGCTCGGAGATCTCGACGAAGCCGAGCATCCCGGCCAGGCCCTTGAGCGAGTGGACCTCGCGGAAGATCTTGTTGACCAGCTCCGGCCGGACACCCCGCCCCTGCGACTCGAGCTCGACGAGGTCGCGCGACAGCGTATCGAGCAACTCCTCCGCCTCTGAAGTGAACTCTTCCCGTGCGCGATCGTCTTCTCTCGTCATCTGCGGCTGCAATCTTATCGCGATGGGAGGATGGGGCCGCTGATCTCGGAGTGCGGTGGCGAAAGGAGGGTGTCTCAAAACGGAGCGCACACACTCTGATGGCCTGATTAGAAACCGGCGCCTGCGGGCGCAGACAGACAAGAGTGTCTGTCCCACATTGAATGCCAGCGTGCCCGCGGGTG
>DASWMP010000138.1:0-34506 GCA_036399695.1 Thermoanaerobaculia bacterium
CCCTTCCTCGCGGAGGTACTGCTCGAACTTCGCGGCCTCGAGCGACACCTCGCTCGGCGCGCCGCGGTAGGCGACGATCACGACGCCCGGCTCGCGCACGTCGAGCTCCCCTGCCGGATCACTCCCGTGCTTCCCGCGCAGCGGCGTCTCCGTCGCCCCCTGACGGGCCACGAAGCGCAGCACCTTCCGATCGTTGCGCGGGATCGGGTCACCGGCGAAGTGCTCGCCGACGCGCAGGCGCATCGCCACCGTCGACCCGGGCAACGGGCGGAACGTCGACGGCTCCAGCCAGAAATCGTGCGCGAAGAGCGACGGCGCAACCAGCAGCGACAACAAAAATAGTTTTCGCAAGACAGGCTCCTGTGCAAACAGCCCTTCTCCCCGCGTGCCGCGGAGAGAAGGGCCTGAAGTGATGAATGCTGATTACCGGCGACGGACGCTCTCGAAGAGCGAGCGGAAGATCGATTCAGGGAAACCGCTCTTGCCCGACGGGCTGACGTTGTCCGGGAACACACCGCTGACGAAGACCGCGTCGGCCGTGCTGTTGTCGATCACCGACGCATACGGCACGACCGCGCCGCTGCCGCTGGTGATGCGGAACTCGGCGGAGCCGACGTCGAACGTGCGCGTCACGAAGTCGCGGACCGGGAACTGCGTCTGCACGAACGTGCCGGACTCGATCGTGAAGTTGCGCGTGCCGGCGACGGCGCCGCTGCCGTCGCGCACCGTGACCGACATCGTCATCGGCGCGGCCGAGCTGTTGCCGGCGACGAAGCCGAGGTTCGAGCGGAAGCGGGCGCTTTGAATGAGGCCCGGAACGTACGCCACGGCCGTCGACAGCGTCGTCGTGCCGGTCGTGTTCTCGATGAAATCACGGGCCGGCGTGACGGTCTGCCCGACCGTGTCGCCCGTCGGAGCCATGCTGTACGAGCGGCTCGTCACGGCGAACGGACGGTCGGCGCCGACGATGAAGGCGCCGGTCGTGCTGGTCATGCCGCGGTGACCGTTCACCACGTCCTTGAGCAGCACGCTGCCGTTCGGCGGAACCGAGACGCTGCCGTTCACCGTCTCGGTCGTCACCGGATAGACGTTGTCGGCGTTCTCGAAACCGCCTTCAATGAAGACGATCTGCACGTCGAGCGCGGTGGCCTGGAAGTTCTGGATGGCGATGTCGCTCATCCACATCGTGCCGTTCGCGCCGGGCGTGTGACCGCCGGCCGGGATCACGTAGAGATCGGCGTAGTGGTCGGCGCTGGCCATGACCGGCACCAGGAGAAATGCGAGCGTGAGTAATAGTTTGCGCATCGGTGGCCGTCCTTACTGGTTCGAGTGCGGGCGGCTTTCGAAGCCCTGGTGCGGCAGCGCGACGTAGGGGAAGGTGCTGAGGAACGGGCGCTCGTTGGCGTCGACACCGTCGCCGAGCGCATTGTTCGGAGCGCGGTTGAAGCCCGGGACGAGCACGCCCGCGACGACGCGCAGGGCGATGTCGACGACGTCGTCGCCGAGGCGGCGTCCGTTCGGGTAGCCACCGGCGTCACCGGCGATCGCGCCGAGGCGGTTCGGCTGCGCCGTCACCGGAATCGCGACATTGAGGCGCTGCATCTCTGCCGGTACGACGTTGGGCGGCTGATTGACGCCCGGGATGCCGGTGAGGAACACCTGCACGAGGTCATTACGCGGCGCCGGCGGTGCATCGACGTTGTACAGCGCCTTCATCAGCGTGGCCACTTCCGGATTGAGCACGCGGTTGCGGAACGTCTCGTTGCTCGTGAAGAGCGGCGCGTCGCCGCTCGGCTCGGAGGCATTGAAGATGTCCTTGAAGGCGAGCGACAGGACCACTTCGTTGACCAGCGGGTGTCCGAGACGGGAGACCTGCTGATTGCCGCTGAGGTTCTGGTTCGCGCCGGGGCTCAGCACCGTCACGCGCGGACGGCTGGCGGAGGCCCAGACGCCGATGACGGCATTGGCAGCCGTCGGCGCCGCCGGAACGTTGCCGCCGGCCACGAGCTGCGAGATCGGGATCTGGATGGCGATCGTGTGGACGTTGAAGCCGCGGAGGCCATCGACGCCCGCGGCGGACTGCGCCATCGGCGGGACCTGGTGAAGCTGCTGGACCGGGCGGAGCGTCAGGAGGTCGACGATGGCGCCGATGTCGACGAAGAACGGATCGTCACGGGGGCCGGCGAAGACGCGGCCGCCGTTGTTCGGCAGGTTGAAGATCGCGGCATTCGCGAGCGCAGCGTAGTCAGGCGTCGATTTCGGTCCGATGTTGTACGGGGCCACCTGGAAGTTGCCGCCGAGCGAGCTGGCGTTGCCGCCGCGGCGCGCGCCGGTAATGCGGTTGACCGTGTAGAACTGGCGGACGTTCAGGTTCGCCGAGTCGAGCGTCAGCACCGGGCCGGTGTTGTAGAGGAACGTGCTGTTCGTGCGCGTCTCCGTCCGGAAGCGGAACTGGTAGGTGATGTCTTCCTTCGCATCGCCGTTGTTGTCGATGTGGATCTCGTACACACCCGAGTCGCTGAACTTGTAGAAGTTCGGGCCGCTGGACGGCTCCTGCAGCGGGATGTAGTTGGCGATGATCGTGACGGTGTTGGAAGCGTCGGGGCTGCGGAAGACGTAGACGTCGGTGTTGTCGTGGGTGGGGTCTTCGGTGATGAGCGGTGCCTCGCGGTGCGAAGAGGCGAAAGCGATGCTGCTGACGAACATCAGAACGGCGAAGAATGAATACCCGGCTTTTCGGATCATGCTTTTCTCCTGGTTTGCGTGCACAGTGCTGTGCTGTGCGCGGGCCGGAGTCACTGCACGACGATCTCCACCAAGCCGTTCATGTTAGTAGGGTTATGACCGCTCTTGTGTAGGGAATGGCGGCAGTAATTGGATAGGTGCTGCACGCCGGAGGCCCTGATCTACGACACGCCTCCGGCGTGTTGGGTGAGTCGCTTCAGTGCGAGAATCGCCCGCGTGACAGAGACCCGCATCCTGATCGTGGGGAGCGGCTTCGGGGGGCTTGGGGCTGCGCTCCGGCTGAAGCAGCGCGGCATCCACGACTTTCTCCTGCTCGAACGCGCCGCGGACCTCGGCGGCACCTGGCGTGACAACACCTATCCGGGCTGCGCCTGCGACGTCGAGTCGCACCTCTACTCCTTCTCCTTCGCGCAGAACCCCGACTGGTCGCAGTGGTACTCGGGGCAGCCGGAGATCCGGGCCTACCTGCAGCGCTGCGCGCGCGACGGCGGCGCGATGCCGCACATCCGCTTCGAGCACGACGTGCAGGGCGCGCGCTGGGACGACAGCACCCGCCGCTGGCGCGTCGAGACCTCCAACGGCACGTTCGTCGCGCAGTTCCTGGTCCTCGCCACCGGTCCGCTCAGCGAACCTGTGCTGCCGGTGCTCCCCGGCCTCGCACGTTTCGAAGGCAAGACCTTCCACTCCGCCCGCTGGGATCACACATACGACCTCACCGGCAAACAGGTCGCCGTCATCGGCACCGGCGCGTCGGCCATCCAGTTCGTCCCCGAGATTCAGCCGCGCGTCGCGAAGCTGCACCTCTTCCAGCGCACCCCTCCCTGGGTCATCCCCCGCCTCGGGCACACGATTCCGCGCTGGCAGCGGACGCTCTTCCGCCGCGTGCCACCGCTCCAGCGGTTCGCACGCTTCTGCATCTATCTCTATCGCGAGCTGTCGCTCCCGCTCTTCCGCCATCCCGCGGCCATGCGCCTCGCGCAGGCAATCGCCCGCCGCCACATCCGCAAGGCCATCGCCGATCCTGTGCTGCGGCGCAAACTGACGCCCGACTACACGATCGGTTGCAAACGGATCCTGCTCTCGAACGACTACTACCCGGCGCTCGCGCAAACGAACGTCGAAGTCGTCACGAGCGGCATTGCCGAAGTACGAGCCCGCTCGATCGTCGACGGTGACGGCGTGGAGCGCCTTGTCGACGCCCTCATCTTCGGCACCGGCTTCCGACCCACCGAGCCGCCGCTCGCCACCGCCATCATCAGTCGTGACGGGCGCACGCTCGCCGAGCTCTGGACCGGCAGCCCGAAAGCGCATCTCGGCACGACCGTCGCCGGGATGCCGAACTTCTTCATCCTTCTCGGGCCGAACACCGGCCTCGGCCACACGTCGGTCGTCTTCATGACCGAGGGGCAGATCGAACATCTCCTCTCGGCGATCGCGTACATGCACGAGAATCGCATCGACGTCATCGAGCCGCGGGCGGAAGCACAACAGCAGTACGTCGAGGCCGTCGACCGGCGCATGCGCGGCACGGTCTGGGTGGCGGGCGGCTGCGCGAGCTGGTATCTCGACCGGACGGGGCGCAACTCCACGCTCTGGCCCGATTTCACCTGGCGCTTCCGCAAACGCGTCGATCGCTTCAAGGCCGAGGAGTACGTGACCACGCATGCTTAAGGACAGGCTGAGGTACTACGCGGCGCGAATGGTGATGCGCCTGCCGGACGGGGTGAAGATCCGCATGTCGGGCGAGCCGCCGATCGTCATCGACGGGCAGCAGCTCGATCCGCAGGTGCAGTTGCTGCGCTCGGTGCGCCGGAAACTCGGCAGCGAAGGGCTCGTCGAGCCGACTGTCGAAGCCGGACGCGCGCGCTACCGCCGGGACATCGCGAACTTTCGCGGTCCGGTGACGAAGGTCGCGTCGGTGCGCGACTTCAGCATCGGCGCGCTGCGCGTGCGGCACTACGTGCCATTCGAGGCGAACGCGCCGCTGACCGTCTACCTGCACGGCGGCGGCTTCGTCCTCGGCGATCTCGACACGCACGACGAGCCGTGCCGCATCCTCTGCCGCGAAGGGGGGACGCACGTCCTGGCCGTCGATTACCGCCTGGCGCCGGAGCATCCCTTCCCCGCCGCGCTGGACGACACGCAGCAGGTGCTGCTCTGGGCCCAGGCGAATGCCGCCTCGCTCGGCGCGGACGTGAAGCGCGTGGCCATCGGCGGCGACAGCGCCGGCGCGAACCTCAGCACCGTCGCGTCGCGGCTCGCCGCACGCGAAGGACACGCCCCGTTCGCGCAGCTCCTCATCTATCCGCCGACCGACGGCATCACGTCGCGTCGCTCGCACGACCTCTTCGGCAAGAACTTCTTCCTTTCGAACCGAGATCGCGACGCGTTCGAGCTGCACTACATCGGCGAGACCGAGCACGAGCCGCATCCGCTCGTCTCGCCGCTCTACGCGAAGGACCTGCACGAGCTGCCGCCGGCCCTCATCGTCCTGGCCGGTTTCGACATCCTCCGGGACGAAGGCCTCGCGTACGCCGAAGCGCTGCAGAACGCCGGCACGCCGGTGCGCCTGCAGTCGTACCCGAGCCTCGGCCACGGTTTCATCCACATGACCGGCGTGGCGCCGGCCGCGCGTCGCGCGATGGTGGCGGTTGCGCGAGAATGGCGCGAAATCTCGAGGAACAGGCAATGAACCTTTCGGGCAAGACAGCTTTCATCACCGGGGCGGCGCGCGGGATCGGCGCCGAAGTGGCGCGCCTGCTCGCCTCCCGCGGCGTGCGCGTGGCGCTGGCCGGTCTCGAGCCGGAGCTGCTCGCCGCCGTGGCGAACGAGCTCGGTCCGGCGCACGTCTGGAGCGAGTGCGACGTGACGGACGATGCGTCGCTCGCCTTCGCGGTCGCGAAAGCGGTGGATGCCCTCGGCGGGATCGACATCGTCGTCGCCAACGCCGGCATTGCGGCGCACGGCACCATTGCCGTGACGCCGATGGCGGCCATGCGCCGCGTCGTCGACGTGAACCTGACGGGCGTGATCGGTACCGTCAGCGCGACGCTCCCGCATGTGGTGGCGCGGCGCGGCTATTACCTCCTCGTCTCCTCCGCGGCGTCGCTCGCGGCGACACCCGGGTTCGCCGTCTATTCGGCGACGAAGAGCGGCGTCGAGCAGTTCGGCAACGGGCTCCGCCTCGAGCTCGCGCACCAGGGCGTCGACGTCGGCACCGCCCATCCGTGCTGGATCGACACCGACATGGTCCGCGACGCCCGCAACGAGCTGGCGAGCTTCCGCATCCTGCTCCGCAGCCTGCCCGGCCCGTTCGGTACCGTCACATCCGTGGAGGCCTGCGCCCTCGGCCTCGTCGAAGGCATCGAACGCCGCAAGCGCAAAGTCTTCGTCCCGAAGAGCCTGGCCCCCTTCGCCGCCCTCCGCCAGCTCATCATGAGCCCCCTCGGCGAGATCTTCCTTCGCCGCAACGCGAAGAAGGTGGTGCCGAAGCTCGAAGCGGAGGTGCGCGCGATGGGCCGCGTCTTCGGCGAGCATAGTGTTGAGAGGGATCGGGGCCCTGGGCCCGGGGCCCGGTTGGGTGCCGGGCCCAAGGTTTAGGGGGCTCGACGGCTTCGACGCCTCCCGTGGAGGGGAAGGTGCGGTGCGCTCGCGATAACGGAGAAAACCGATGGGACCTATGTGACAGATGGGACCTATGTGACCTATGGCTGCGCTCAGCGAAGCCATTCGTCCCACAGGTCCCATCTGTCCTATTGGTCCCATCGTTCCCCCGAACCCGCCCCCCGACCCCCAACCGGGCCCCGAGCCCCGAGCCCTGATACCCTGCCTCACCCATGCACGTCTTCGAAATCGTCATCGCGCTGCTTCTCGGCGGGGCGGGTCTGGCGGCGCTGGCGCGACGGATCCAGACTCCTTATCCGGCGCTCGTCGCGCTGGCCGGTGCGGGGCTCGCGCTGGTGCCGGGCATCCCGACGCTGGTGCTCGATCCGGAGCTGGCCCTGGCGTTGTTCGTCGCGCCGGTGCTGCTCGATGCGGCGTTCGATGCTTCGCCGCGCGACCTGCGCGCGAACTGGCGCACCGTGGCCGGGCTCGCACTCGGCGCGGTCATCATCACGGTCGTCGCCGTGGCCGTCGTGGCCAAGACGCTCGTCCCCGCCCTGCCGTGGGCCGCGGCCATCGCGCTCGGCGCCATCGTCGCGCCGCCTGACGCCGCAGCCGCGACGGCGGTGCTCAGGCAGCTCAAGCCTCCGCGTCGCCTGCTCGTCATCCTCGAAGGCGAGAGCCTCTTCAATGACGCCAGCGCGCTGCTCATCTACCGCCTGGCTGTGGGCGCGATGCTGGCCGGGTCACTCTCCGGCTGGAGCGTGCTGCCGACACTCCTCGTCGTCACGGCCGGCAGCCTCGTGCTCGGCGTCGTCCTCGCCCGCATCACCGCCTTCTATACGGCGCGCATCGCCGACGTCGCCACCGCCGTCATCGTGCAGTTCTGCGGCACGTTCGCGGTCTGGCTGATCGCCGAGCGGCTGCACCTCTCCGGCATCCTGACGATGGTGGTCTTCGCGATGACGGTCTCGCGGGGCGCGTCGGAGTACATCGGAGCGCGCATCCGTATCCCGTCGTACGCCGTGTGGGAAGTCGCGGTGTTCGTGCTGAACATCCTGGCGTTCATCCTCGTCGGTTTCCAGCTCAAGCTGATCACCGGCCGCCTCACGCGCGAAACATGGATCGAGTACGGCTGGGTCGCGGCGGCAGTCTGCCTGGCGACGATCCTGGCGCGCATCCTCTGGGTCACAGGTGCGGCGGGCTTCAGCCGCTGGTGGTGCCGTCCACGCCCGGGCGGCGAGCCTGGGCCGAAGGACGCGGTGGCGCTGTCGCCGAAGGCTGCCACGGTGGTCGGCTGGTGCGGGATGCGCGGGACGGTGACGCTCGCCGCCGCCCTCGCCCTGCCCACGGCCTTCCCACACCGCGACCTGATTCTCTTCACCTCATTCGCGGTGGTCCTCGGCACTCTGGTCGTGCAAGGGATGACGCTCCGCCCTCTGATGAACCGCCTGCAGCTCCGCGATGACGGCGAAGTGGAACGCGAGGTGCGCCTCGCCCGCGTCGAGATCCTCCGCGCCGCCCTCTCCGCCTGCGACGCCGGCGCCGGCGCCGATACGGCCGCCCTGGTGCGCCGCCGCTACGAGCTGATGCTCCGCCGCGCCGAAGCGGAGCAGGATCACGACGGGAACCCGGGCGCCGAACAGGAGCTGTACGAAGAGCTGGCCACCGACGCCGCAGCCGTCCGCGCGGCCGTCACGGCCGAACGCCAGCGCCTCGCAGATCTCCGCGCCAACGACACGATCGGCGACGCCGCTTTCCAGGTCGTCGAACAGGAGCTCGACTGGGAAGAGCTCGACCTCCAGCAACTCCTGCGCACCGACACCGTCGCGGCCGGATGAGACGACCGGAGGCCTCTCGTCATACGATACGGGCATGACGATCGCGGACAGCACTGTGCACATGACGGCCGAGGAAATGATTGCGCTGACTAAGCGGCACTCCATCTTTTCCTGGTCGGCGCAGGCCAGCGTCAACCCGATCGCCATGGTGCGTGGGGAAGGCATCTACTTCTGGGATGCCGACGGGAAGCGCTACATCGACATGAACTCACAGCTCATGTGCGTGAACATCGGGCATGGCGACAGGCGTGTCATCGAGGCGATCAAGCGGCAGGCCGAGGAGCTCGTGTATGCCGGGCCGGGGATGGCGACGGCTGTGCGGGCGCGTGTCGGGAAAATGCTCGCGGAGCTCACGCCGGGCGACCTCAATCGCTTCTTCTTTACCTTGGGTGGTGCGGAGGCGAACGAGAACGCGATTCGCATCGCGCGGATGGTCTCGGGCCGGCAGAAGATCATGGTGCGGTATCGGTCGTACCATGGCGCCACTGCCGGGTCGGTCTCGCTCACGGGCGATCCGCGGCGGTGGGCGAATGAGCCGGGCATCCCTGGCGTCGTGCGGTTCTTCGATCCGTATCAGTACCGCAGCCACCATTACCGCGACGGCGACAGCGAAGCCGAGTTCACGCGGCGCTGCCTCGATGAGATCGAAGAGACCATCATGTACGAGGGCGGCCACACCATCGCCGCCATGTTCGTCGAGACCGTCACCGGCACCAACGGCCTGATCGTCCCGCCCGATGGCTACATGCAGGGGCTGCGCGCCATCTGCGACCGTCACGGCATCCTCCTCGTGTGCGACGAAGTGATGTGCGGTCTCGGGCGCACCGGCCGCTGGTTCGCGGCCGATCACTGGAACGTCGTGCCGGACATGATCACGATGGCCAAGGGGCTGACGTCCGCGTATCTACCGCTCGGCGCCGTGGCCATGAGCGACCGCATCGCGTCGTACTTTGACCGCAACGTCTTCTACGGTGGCCTCACCTACAACGCGCATCCGATGAGTCTGGCCGCGGCGGAAGCCTGCCTGCAGGTGATGATCGACGACGACACGATGAACCACGTGCAGCGGATGGGCAACGTGCTGAAGGAGCTGCACGCCGATATGAAGGCGCGGCACCCGTCGGTCGGCGACGTGCGCTCGATCGGGCTGTTCGGCGCGCTCGAGCTGGTGCGCGACCGCGCCACGAAGGAGCCGATGGCTCCATTCAATGGCACGAGCCCCGAGATGCAGCGCCTCGGCGCCTACCTGCGCGAGCAGGGGATGTACGCGTTCCTGAACTGGAACGTCTTTTTCACCAACCCGCCGCTCTGCATCACCGAGGAGCAACTGCACGAGTCGTTCGCCATCATCGACCGCGCGCTGGAGATCACCGACGGGGGCGTGACGGGGTGAACAGCCACCGTGTAGCGCCAGCCGGAAATCGGAAATCCGAGAACGGCCTCAAACGCGCTCTTTGACGATGGCGGCGGCCTGCTGTTCGAGGTTCGGGCAGCAGGTCGTCCAGCGCGTGTCGAACCAGCCGTTTTCACGGGCGTGGATGACGACGGAGGTGACCTGGCCGCCATGTTCGGAGCAGCGCAGCCGCGCAGCTTCTTCGAGGCGCTGGCGCAGACGTTCGCGGAGCGAAGCGCCGCGGTCGTCGATCGTGACTGTCATGGTTTCGAGGGTAAATCTCATGTAGTTGTGGTGGGGCGGGACTGACGGGCGAGGAAGTTCTTCTCCAGACCTTCGCCTGCACCATACCCGTACCACGCGGCATTGTCACTGCGAAACACGCTGGGTAATAATCCACCTTGCTTCGTGGTTGCATCGAAGACAACTCGACTTCCGCGTCCGCGATCCCTTTCGCAGGCGCGCCCGGTCGGCAAGCCTGGAGACGCCCGATGAACACAACCGCCCCTACCCCTTCAAGCGCCGGCCCTTCACGAACAGGAAAAGGCGGAGGCATCGACTACTTCGTCATGTCCTTCCTCATCCTGACTCCGATCGTCGGCATCGCCGGTACGGCGCTTTACACCTATCTCAACGGCTTTCAGCTCTGGATGGCGCTCCTCGCCCTCGGCATGTACGCCGCGGTCGGCATGTCCATCTGCGCCGGCTACCACCGCTTCTTCTCGCACAAGAGCTACGAAGCCTCCCGCCCGGTGCAGATCTTCTACGCGATCTTCGGAGCGATGGCCGCGCAGAACTCCATCCTCTGGTGGTCTTCGAGCCATCGCATCCACCACCAGTACGTCGACCGTGACTGGGATCCGTACAACATCAAGCGCGGTTTCTGGTGGGCGCACATCCTCTGGGTCTTCTACAAGCACGACGCGCCCGACGTCGAGGCGAACGCGCAGGACCTGCTGAAGAACCCCGTCGTCCAGTGGCAGAACCGCTGGTACAAGATCATCCTGATCGTCGGCGGCTTCGGCCTGCCGACGCTGATCGGCGCGATGTTCGGCGATCCGATCGCCGGCCTGCTCTGGGGTGGCTTCCTGCGCCTCGCCGTCATCCATCACACCACCTTCTTCGTCAACTCGCTCGCCCACTACGTTGGGAAGCCCACGTACAACGCGGACGTGTCCGCCCGCGACAACTGGGGCGTGGCCCTGCTGACGCTCGGCGAGGGCTATCACAGCTTCCATCACCGCTTCCCGGCCGACTTCCGCAACGGCATCCGCTGGTATCACTGGGATCCGGCCAAGTGGTTCATCGCCACGCTGCGTGGCGTCGGGCTGGCGAGCGACCTCCGCGCGGTGACACCGCCTCAGATCGAGCAGGCCCGCATGCAGGCGGAACTGCGCAAGATCGAGCCGCGCCTCACCACCGCACCAGCCACGATCGCCGAGGATGTACGCCGCCTCATCGCCGAGGCACGGGCGCATCTCGATACCGCCCTCGCGCTGTGGCGCCAGCACCTCGAGGAGCGTTCGCGCAGCGCCTCCGGCACGTGGCGCAGCGCTTCCGGCTCATGGCGCAGCACCCGCCGCACTGCACGCCACCACATCCGCGAAGCACGCCGCCGCTGGCGTGACGCCCGCAGCATGGCCACCTGGCCGGAAGCGGCGTCGCGCTGAACGTCGCGCCGAAGATGCAGGCCGCGGAGGCATTTCCACGCGGAGATTCTCCGCGACCGTAGTAGCCTCGCCAGCGAGAGAGAAAGAGAGCTCATGAAAATCTACATCGGGAACCTCCCCGTCCAAGTGACGGATGCGCAATTGCACGACCTCGCGCTGCCGTACGGCAAGCCGGATTCGGCGAACATCGCGCGCACGCTCGTCGGCGGCGCCTCGAAGGGTTTCGGCTTCGTCGAATACCGGACTGACGCCGAGGCCAAGGCAGCGATCGCCGGCCTCAATGGCAAGAAGGTGCTGGGGCAGGCGCTCACGGCGTTTGACGCCAACGCCCTGAATGCGAAGCTGTGGTCCGCGGCCGGCCGGCGGTAAGCGTTCAGTCATCAGCGCAAAAGAATCGGCGCCCGTTGGACGACACGGGCGCCGATTGACTGCAACACCTGTCGCAACCCTTACGGGCGGCGCGGTTCGTTCTCCGAGGCGCGCGTCATGCCCGGAGTCGTGCGGTTCTGCACACGCTCGAACGCGTCGCGCGTGGCGTGCTTCATGTCGTTCCACTCGTTGCGTGACGAGCCGCGAGCCGTGTCCCAGCCGCGGCTGAGATCACTCTCGACGTCCTCGAAACGGCGTCCCTGGTACTCGGGACGGCTCGCCGACTCCCAGCCGTACTTATACGCCGGGTTGTAGTCGTCGTACTTGCGTCCGCTCTGGTAGTACGGCCGCGAAGCGTGGTTGTCGCGCCAATACGTCTCTTCCTCTGTGGGATTGACCGACTCGGCTGCTGCTTTGCCCGCCAATCCGCCCGCAACCGCACCGACCGCGCCGCCGATGGCTGCACCGATGGGACCGCCGATCGCGCCAACCGCCGCGCCAGCCAGAGCTCCCCCACCTGCACCGCCCGCTACACCGACCGGATGTGCACCCGGCTCGCCGGTGATGGGATCGGGATTCGCGTCATGCTTTCTGTTGTCGTTCATTGGTTCTCCTGCGCCGCGCCCGCTGACCGCAGGAGCCCGCGGGTCCGGACTCGCAAACTGCGTTGTCATGCGTGGCGACGTGCTCTGGAGTAGAGCAACGAACGCGCCGCTTTCGGGCTAAGTTGCTCAGCCGTAGGAAAATAAGTTCGATACCACGCGCAGGACCCAATCCCGCCGGCCGTCAGCGCAGGCGGCTCACCGCGAACACGCCGACGGCCCCAACGAGCAGCACGAGCATCGTCAATCCGGCAAAGTCGAGCGTCGGAATGGCCGGTTGCTGCGGCGGCGGTACCGTGACGGAAGAGCAGGCGCCGACGGTGTTCGTGTCGAGCGTGACGGCGCCATTCCGCGCCAGCGTCCTGCCGGTCAGGTTTGCGCCCGTGGTCAGCGTGATGCTCGTCAGCGCCAGGATGTTCCCCTGGAACGAGCTGCCGGTGCCGAGCGTGGCGGAGCTGCCGACCTGGAAGAAGACGTTCGGCGCGCAGTTCGCGCCGGCGCTGTTGAGCAGGACGATGGACGACCCGCTGGCGGTCGTCAGCGTGCTGCCGATCTGGAAGAGGAAAAAGGCGTTCGGGTTCCCCTGCAGGTTGAGCGTGAGCGTGCCGGTGAGTTGCGCGGACGACGAGAAGCAATAGATGCCCGGCGTGAGCGTCATGCCCCCGAGATCCAGGCCCGTCAGGTTGGTGCCGCATGGCAAACCTGCCGCGGTGTTGTAGGCGGTAGTGAGATCGTTCTGTGCCTGTGCCGCCGTGGCGTTCGCCGAATGAATGGTTCCACTGACGACGACGCCGGGAGGAAAGCCGGTTACGGAGCTGCCGGGCGAAACGCCGACGTTCCCCGTGACGACGCTCGGCCCGGTGTTCGTGACGGCCGAGCCGCCGAGGACGCCGAAGTTCGAGGCGGTGCCGAGGGGGACCTGCGCGAAGGCGGCTGGGGCGGCGAAGAGGACAGCGAGTCCAAGGGAAGCCAGAAAGCGGCCGTACGTACGCGTCATCATGAAGCTCCTTTTCTGATCGTGACTACCGGGCTGACGGCTCTTGGTCGGGCGGAGGGGCGAGCGTCGCCCCGCGTCGCGCGCAACTTCCGGACTCGCGCGCGCCTCTGGCTGGCCGCAGTCGTCCGGAATTACTGCACCAGCATACCCCGGTTTACGGCTGGTGGACGGCCGACCTGACGATAGCGAGTGCCTCGTCGATGCCGGCTGGAGGCGCGCGGTGCGTCAGAATGGTGAAGCTCACCATCAGCTTGCCCGCAGGGACAGCCCCCTGCGCGACGTATTCGTACTCCCCCGCTTTCGGCGCGCGGTCGGTAGCCCAGAAGAACGTTCCCTTGCCACTCGACGTGACGACCTCCCGCAGCGTCAGCTCTTTTTCGACAGCCGTCGGCTGCACCTGCTCCGCCGCCTGCTGAACGGAGAGCCGGACGTTCTTCGCGGAGTTGAAGGAGGCGTTGTCCTTCGGCGACCAGAGCGGCGTGAGGAGCAACCGAGTGCCGTCTTTCTCGTGCGCCAGCACGATCGTCGGCGGGAGCGCGCCCTCGACCTCGCGAACGGTCGCGGTCCAGCCGGCGGGCACCGAAAGCTGGAGCGCGCCGTGGCCGGGAACAGGATAGGAGGCGCCCTGCGCGACCGCCGCAACGAGTAACAGCGCGCAGAGTGCAAGGCTTCGCCGGAAGGTCATGGGAGCACTGTAACCCAACAGAGAACGATGGGACGTATGGGACGTATGGGACCGATGGGACAGATGGAACTCATAGGAGAAACGCTCCGGGGTGCGCAGCCACAGGTCCCATGAGTCCCATCTGTCTGATGGTCCTATCGTTCCCCGTCGGCCAACCGCGCTGCCCGCGTCAGCAGGTACTGCTGCTCCGGGAGGCTCGCGGTGCGCCCGGCGGCCCGCCGGTATTCGGTAACGGCCCGCGTGTGGTCGCCAGCCTTTTCCAGCAGATGCGCCCGCACGGCATGCAGCCGGTGGTGACCGGCGAGCCGTCCCGGTGCATCAAGCGGCTCCAGCATCGCCAGCCCGGCGGCCGGCCCATCCACCATGGCCCGGGCGATGGCGCGATTCAGCGTCACCATGGGGTTGTCCGTCATCCGCTCGAGCAGGCCGTACAGCCCGAGGATCTGTGGCCAGTCCGTCTCTTCCACGCGCGCCGCTTCATCGTGTACCGCGGCAATGGCCGCCTGCACCTGGTACGGCCCGACGTGGCCGCGCGGCAGCGTGCGGCTGATCAGGGCCACACCTTCGGTGATGGCCTGCTGGTTCCAGAGCGTGCGGTCCTGCTCGTCCAGCGGGATCAACTCGCCGTCCGGACCGGTGCGCGCGGGACGCCGTGCATCCGTCAGCAGCATGAGCGCGAGCAGCCCCGCGACTTCACCCTCGTCCGGCAGCATTTGATGGACGGCACACGTCAGGCGGATGGCCTCGTTCGAGAGGTCGGTGCGATGGAGGGCCGGCCCCGTGCTGCTCGTGTAGCCCTCGTTGAAGATGAGATACAACACGTGCAGCACCGCCTCGAGACGTTCGGCGCGTTCCGCACCCGAGAGCATGCTGAACGGCACACCGGACGTGCGGATGCTCTGCTTGGCCCGGCTGATGCGCTGGGCCATCGTCGCTTCGGGGACGAGAAAGGCGCTCGCGATCTCCGCGGTCGTGAGCCCGCCGACGGCCCGCAGCGTCAACGCGATGGCCGTGGGACGCGTCAGCGCCGGATGGCAGCACATGAAGAGCAGGATCAGCGTGTCGTCATGGTCCGCGTCCGTATCGACGCCGGGCGGCACAACCACCTCCTGCGCCGGCAGCACGTCCGTCGCGGCGATCGCCTCCCGCCGCCGGCGCGACACCGCCGCGCGGACGTAATCCGCCATCCGCCGGACCGCGACCTGGATCAGCCAGCCGCGCGGGTTCTCCGGCACACCCTCGGCCGGCCACTGCATCGCGGCGGCGAGGAGCGCCTCCTGCACCGCGTCTTCGGCGGCAGCGAAGTCGGCGTAGCGGCGGATGACGGCACCGAGAACCTGCGGCGCCAGCTCGCGCAGCAGGTTCTCGGCGGCGAAGTCACTCGGCATGTCTCAGAAGTCGGCCGACGGCGCGCTCATCACCTGCCGCACTTCGATCGGGATGCTCAGCGGGACGCCTCCCTTGCCGGGTGCGGCCGAGGCGCGGGCGGCGAGCTCGTAAGCGCGTTCGGCACTCTCGACGTCCACGATCCAGTAGCCGGCGAGGAACTCCTTCGCCTCGGCGTACGGGCCGTCGGTCACGACCGGGGCGCCACTGGCGTCTGCCCGGACGATTCTCGCCTCGGCGGGCAGCGCCAGCCCTTCGGCAACCACAAACTCCCCCGCTTCCTTCAGCTCCTTGTTGAACGCGTGCATAAACGCGATGTGAGCCTTGATATCCTCGGCTGGCCACGTGCCGATGCCCGCTTCCTCCCAACCCGAGCGCGGCGCGTGCATCATCATCATGTATTTCATCTGTCAGCTCCTTCCTTCATTGTCGCGCCCTCTCCGGCGCTTTCAAGTGGAAGTCGGAGCTGGCGGCCGATTCTCGACATGCCCGTGAAAATGATTTCGAGGGACATCCCATGAAGCGACCTTACGTCATCTGCCACATGACCCCGTCCGTGGACGGCCGGATCGTCACCACCAACTGGAGCTTCCCGCCGAGCGGCTCGAAAGAGTACGAGAAGACGGCCCAGCCCTTCGATGCCGATGCCTGGATCATCGGCCGCATCTCCATGGAGCCCTACGCCGGGAAGGCGAAGGTGCCGGCGCGCCGGGCCAAGACGCCGATTCCGCGCACCGACTTCATCGCCGAACACGACGCTGACTCGTACGCCATCGCCGTCGATCCGTCGGGGAAGCTGACCTGGCGGGAGAACAACATCGACGGCGAGCACGTCATCACCATTCTCACCGAAGGCGTCTCCGACGCTTACCTCGCCTTCCTGCAGGCGAAAGGCATCTCGTATCTCTTCGGCGGGAAGAAGAAGATCGACCTCGAAAAGGTGCTCGAGAAGCTGGCCAGACACTTCGGCATCCGCAAGCTGTTGCTCGAAGGAGGGGGCGCCATCAACGGCTCGTTCCTCGAAGCGGGGCTCATCGACGAGCTGAGTCTCCTCTACGCGCCCGTCGCCGACGGCGGCATCGGGACGCCGACGCTCTTCGACGCGCACGAAGGCGGCGCCCCGGCCGTTCAGCTTCGGCTCCTCTCGATGGAGCGCCGCAAGGGCGATATGGTGTGGCTCCGTTACAAGGTAAAACGCTGAGCTGCATGCGAGCGCTGCCGGACAGGTGTATTGTTCGCGCATGAAGAAAACAGCACTAATGGCAGTCTTCCTCCTGGTCGCGGGTTGCGCGACGAGCGCACCGAACCGTTCGGCGCGCGCCGCTTCGAGCCTCGAGGTGTTGCAGCAGAACAGCACCAAAGCGAGAACGCAGATCGACGAGGTCACGTCGTCGCTCGACACGCTGCTCAGCGCGACCCCCGAGAAACTGCGCGAGGCGTACGACCGCTACGACCGCAACGTGAAGAACATGAACGAGTACGCGGACGCCATCAAAGAGAACGACGTCGACCTGAAGAAGAACGGGGAGACGTACCTCCAGGCATGGCAGAAGGACGCCTCCAGCGTCAGCGACCCGGAGCTGCGCGCCATCGCCGAGCAGCGCCAGAGCGAGATGACCGAGAGGACGGCCAGCATGCGCTCCACCGTCACCGCGGCCGCCGAAAGTTTCGCCGCCTTCCTCCGCGACATCAACGACATCCGCAAAGTCCTGGGCAACGACCTCACGCCGACCGGCCAGACGAGCGTCCGCAACACCGCCCTCGTGCAGTCCGTGCAGAGCGAAGCATCGCGCGTGAAAGCGGCCCTCGAGGACGCGGAGCGCGCCGTCGCCAACGTCCGCTCACAGATCACCCCCACCGCGCAGTAATCACGAAGCCCGAAACACCAACGGCGGCCTCGCGGCCGCCGTTGTCTTTTGGGATCGTGCGCGCTGCCGTCACGCTGGTGCGGCAGGGAGCAGCGCTTCCAGCTTAGCCAGCGCGTTTATCAGCTCACCCTGCAACCGAGCGTCGGCGTGCAACGCGATGGCCGTGCGGATGTCCTGGATCGTCGTCTTTAGCTTCCAGGTGGCGTGACCCTCCGCGCGGACTTTTCTCGTGAGACTGGCGATCGCCGACAAGTCGCCGGCGTCGAACGCGCTGCCGAGGAGCGTCGGGTTCAGCCATTCGTCACCGCCACCCGTGGCGCGCGCCCGCTCGCACGCCAGGAGGACGGCATGCGCCGTCGCGCGCGCCCGGTCCTCGTCCCCCGGCTCATTGCGCGTACGCAGCAGACGCGGAAGATTCGAGCTGCAGTAATACTGGTTGAGGTCGAGCAGCATCCCGCGCTCGTAGTGTTCGATGGCGCGGTCGAGATCCGCGGCATCCTTGTGCGCTCGATAGAGCTTCTTGAAACGGCCGCCGAGCAGACCCTCGCGCTCCGGAGTGCTGCCGCTCAGCCGGATCAGCTCTTCGAGAGCGGCGATCGCTTCTTCCGGCTTGCCGGTCTCCGAGACGGCCAGGTGTCGTTGTTCGCGCACCACGGGCACCGCGCGCATGGCCGGCGGCAACCCATCGACGAATCGAATGACCTCGTATGGCCGAAGCTCGGGTCATGCTACACCCGCGGCACGAAGCGGTTCGACCGCGTCACCGCGATCGGTGGCTGCCGAAACAGAAATGAGCGAAAACACCAACGGCGGCCTCGCGGCCGCCGTTGTCTTTGGGATCTTGCTTGGTGGAGCTGAACGGGATCGAACCGATGACCTCCTGAGTGCGATTCAGGCGCTCTCCCAACTGAGCTACAGCCCCACGTGAAGTGGAAGTACCCGCCGTAAACGGGCTCCGGCGGAACATCATTCCAACCGGTCGGGCGGCGGATTATAGGGGTGGGGGTACGTCGAAGCAAGCGAAATCGGCGGCCGCATCCGTATTCGGAAAGACGCCCCGCGCCTCCTCCACCAGCGGCGTCACGTCGGTGTAGCGGGTGCTGAAGTGCGTCAGCACAAGGTGCTGCGCGCCGGAGGCCACCGCGACTCTGGCTGCCTCCACGGAGGTGGAGTGGAACCGCTCGTGCGCCTCGGTCGCCAGCTCGCTACCGTACGTCGATTCATGGATCAGCAGGTCGGCTTCGCGGGCAAGCTCGACGGCGGCGTCGCACGGCCGGGTGTCGGTGCAATAGGCGATGCGCCGCCCCCGCCGCGAGGGCCCGACGACGTCCGAGGCACGGATGACACGGCCGTCCACCGTCACATCTTCACCCGCCTGCAGGCGCCCGAAGAGCGGCCCCTCGGGAACACCGAGGGCGCGGGCGCGAGCGACGTCGAAACGTCCGGGCCGGTCGTCCTCGGTGACGCGGTAGCCGAGCACCGGGATCGAGTGCGCGAGCGGCGCGTTCGTCACGCTGTACCGGTCACCGCGATGCTCCCCTTCTTCGATCACCTCCACGTCGAAGAAGGGGTGGTGGTAGGAGGTGGTGAGCGTGGCCTCGACGAACGCCCCGAGCCCGATCGGCCCGTAAATCGGCAGCGGCGCCGTGCGGCCGTTCAGCGACAGCGTCGCCAGGAGCCCGGGCAGTCCGTAGACGTGATCGCCGTGCAGGTGCGAGATGAAGATGGCGTCGAGGCTGCCGAGCCGCACCGGCGCCCGCAGAAGCTGGTGCTGCGTCCCTTCCCCGCAGTCGAACAGGAGCACGTGCCCGTCCAGGATCATGGCCAGGGAGGAAACGTTCCGCTCCCGCGAAGGAGTGGCGGAGGACGTGCCGAGGAAGATGACGCGGGTGGTTTGCATGGCGGGGAGCGGGTGGGACGAAGAGGCGTTGTTGGTTGTTGGTTGTTGGTTGATCCGTACAGGCGCTCAAGGTGCGCCGCCCCCGTTGTCCGTTGTCCGTTGTCCGTGCTGCGCTCGGCCGGACTCCTCGCGCAGCGCAGCACGGACAACGGACAACGCAACGCACCACCACGGTACCGGCGCACTCGTGCGCCTGGACAACAATCAAAAACCAACAACCAAAAACCAAAACCCAAAAACCGCCCCCGTCCCCCCCCCGCCCTACCGTGTCGCGAATAGTGCGGCCACGGACTGGGCCACTTCCGCATCGCCCAGCTTCAGGTCCTCCTGCGGGTGGGCGAAGAAGTAGCCTTGGATCAGGTCGATGCCGAGGTCGCGGCAGGTCTCGTATTCCTCCCGGGTCTCGACGCCCTCGGCGAGGGTCCGGGCACCCACTTTGGTGGCCAGCTCGACCAGCATCTTCACGAGATCCTGCTTGATCGGCTCGTCGGCGAGCGTGGAGATGAGGCTCTTCGTGATCTTCAGGTAATCGGGAGCCAGGGCGGCGATCGCTTCGAGCGAGGCGTAGCCGGAGCCGGCGTCGTCGATCGCGACCTCGATTCCCTTCGCGCGGAACTCGTCGAGCAGCTCGCGGAAGACCGCGTAGTCCTCGATGGCAGCGCGCTCGGTCAGCTCGAAGACGAAGTTGCCGCGGTGCTCCGCAAAGTACGACACCATCTCGTGGATGCGGAACTCCGACTCGACGAACATCTCCGCCTCGAGGTTGAGCAGGAACTTGCGGTCGAGCAGGTCCACCTGCCTCAGGCGCTTGAGCGCCCCTTCGAGGGCGATCGCTTCCAGCGCCCAGGCCAGCTTCGCCTCGCGGGCGAAGGAGAAGAGCATGTCCGAGTTGCGAAACGACGAGTTGCCGGGGCCGCGCGTCAGGATCTCGTAGCCGAACACCTTGCCGTCCTTCGCGTAGACGATCGGCTGGAAGAGCGTCGTGACCCGCTTGCGGCGGATGATGTCGCGCAGCTCGCGCGTCAGTTGCTTCTTTCGTTGCTGCTCGGCGTCGCGCACCGCGTCGGCGGCCACGTGCATGCCCTGATAGATCTGCCGTTCGAGACGGATCTGCGGCCGGTAGTCGATACGCGCGGCGCCGACGAAGAAGCCGATCTGGCCGGCCTGCATTTTCGGGAAGCGGGCCCGCACCTCGTCGATGAGCTTCTGCCGCAACTCGTTCGCCACAGTGTCGAAAGCGTTCTCCTGCGTCAGGTCCTGCCCCTTCGTCTCGAAGAAGAGATAGAAACTCGAACCGCCGATGCCGCGGCAGGCCACGAGCGCCTTCGGGAAATGGGCGGCCGCTTCGCGCTGAACCAGCGCGCCGACCTGGCGCAGCACCTCGTCGAAGAAGGCCCACCCGTACTCCACCTCGATCGCTTCGAACTGTTCGATGTCGACGAAGGCGATGCCGATCTCCCCCTGCTCAATGAGCCGCTCCTTCACCCGGTCGAGGATGAGCGGCACGGTCGGCAGGCCGGTGGCGCGATCGACGAGGATGGCTTCGACGGCCGATCGCCCCGCCTGCGCCGCTTCAGCCAGATCGTCCTTTTTCCGCTCCAGCAGGGTGCGGCAGCGTTTGACGACCTCCTCCCGGTCGAACGGCTTGACGAGGTAATCGTCGGCGCCGACCTGCAGACCGGTGAGACGGTCTTTCACGTCGCCGCGGCCGGTGACGAGGATGACGGCGATGCGCGACGTCCGCTGGACGGCCTTGAGCGCCTGGCACACTTCCCAGCCGCTCCGCTTCGGCATCATGACGTCGAGGAGCACCACGTCCGGCAGGCGCGACTGGGCAACCGAGAGCGCCTCTTCCCCATCACGCGCGACCAGGATGTCGCACTCGAGGGGCCGAAGGTAACTCTTCAGCAGCAGAACTACATCGTCATTGTCATCCGCGATGAGGATGATCGGCCGAGCCATACGTCGAGCTCGGATGATTGCGGAAAGCAGGCCAAGGAGTAAAGGGGGCCGAGTAGGGCCCGGGGCTCTGGGGTCGGGGCTCAGTGGGCGTCGGACGCGGGATATGGGGGGCCGCATGCCCCGCACACGAGTTGGGTCCTCCAGGATCGGGCAAGGCACCACAGAGAACGCAGAACGCAGAGCGCAGAACGATGAATTGAGAAACTACGTGGGACCGAGCTTCTGCATTCTGCATTCTGCGTTCTGCATTCTGCGTTCTGGGTTCTGGGTTCCGCGTTCTGGGTTCTGCGTTCTGCGTTCCGCGTTCTGGGTCAAGGGGGCCGCTTGCGCCTGAACCTGCCATCCCCGTGCACCGGATCGGTCCAAATCCCCACACCGCCCCCAGAACCAAAGGTCTGACCCCCAACCGAGCCCTGGGAGTAAAGGGGGCCGAGTAGGGCCGGGGCTCTGGGTCGGGGCTCAGTGGGTGTCGGACGCGGGATATGGGGGGCCGCATGCCCCGCACGCGAGTTGGGTCCTCCAGGATCGGGCAAGGCACCACAGAGAACGCAGAACGCAGAGCGCAGAACGATGAATTGAGAAACTACGTGGGACCGAGCTTCTGCATTCTGCGTTCTGGGTTCTGGGTTCTGCGTTCTGGGTTCTGCGTTCTGCGTTCTGGGTTCTGCGTTCTGCGTTCTGCGTTCTGCATTCTGCGTTCTGCGTTCTGCGTTCTGCGTTCTCGGTCAAGGGGGCCGCTTGCGCCTGAACCTGCCATCCCCGTGCACCGGATCGGTCCAAATCCCCACACCGCCCCCAGAACCAAAGGTCTGACCCCCAACCGAGCCCTGGGCCCCGAGCCCCGGGCCCCAACTGCTACCATCGCCAGCGATGCAGTGGAAAGATCTCCCGAGCGTTGCTCCCCCGACAGAAATGCTCATCGCTGCGGGGATCGTGGCCGGCAGTCTCCTGTTGATCTCGGTCATCCGGGCGCTGATCCGGCGGCGCTTTCAGCACGCCCACCAGACGCCGACCGATCTCGACGACCTCGTCGTCGACCTGGCCAAACGGACGAAGATCTTCCTCCTGCTCTTCCCGGCCATCCTCCTCGGGGCGCGGGCGGCCGACGTGCCGCGCGACTTCGGGAGGGGGATCTCGCTGGCGGCGCAGCTTTCGTTGGTCGCGCAGGTCGCGCTCTGGATCACGGGGCTCGTCGAGTTCTGGCTGCACCGGTACCGCCGCAGCCGGATCGAGAACGATCCGGGCGCGATCATGACGGTGAACATCTTCCGGATCGGGATCGTCAGCTCGATCTGGCTCATCGCGCTCGTCGTGATGATCGACAACCTCGGCTACGACGTGACGACGCTCGTCACAGGCCTCGGCATCGGTGGCGTCGCCGTGGCCCTGGCGACGCAGAACATTCTCGGCGACCTGTTCGCCTCACTCTCGATCGTCATCGACAAGCCCTTCATCATCGGCGACTCCATCATGGTCGATTCGCTGAGCGGCACCGTCGAGCACATCGGGCTCAAGACCACGCGCATCCGCGCCTCGTCCGGCGAGCAGCTCATCTTCTCCAACAGCGATCTCCTCAAGAGCCGCATCCACAACTTCAAACGGATGGTGGAGCGGCGGGTGCTCTTCAAATTCGGCATCGCCTACGACACGCCGCCCGAAAAGCTCGAGCGCGTGCCGCAACTGATCCGCGCCGCCATCGAGTCGCGAGAGAAGACGCGCTTCGACCGTGCCCACCTGCTGACGCTCGGCGAATCGGCGCTCGAGTTCGAGGCCGTCTACTTCGTCACGTCACCCGACTTCAACGTCTACGCCGACATCCATCAGGCCGTGAACCTGACGATCGTCCGCGCGCTGGCGGACGAAGGGATCGACCTGGCGCCGAAAATGAGAAGGAACGTCTTGTGCTAACGTTGATCCGGACGCAGCGGAGAGTGGCTTTGCAATGATCAGATTCGGGACGTCGGGATGGCGTGGCATCATCGGGGAAGATTTCACTTTCGAGAACGTACGCGTCGCCAGCCAGGGCATCGCAAACCACCTCAAGCACACCAAGCAGCAGGGCACGGGCGTGATCGTGGCCTGGGACACGCGCTTCCTGTCCGAGAAGTTCGCGGACGAAGCGGCGAAGATCCTCGCCTTCAACGGCATCCAGGCTTACCTCTGCACCCGTGACGTCCCGACGCCGTGCGCTTCGTACGAAACGGTCCGCCGCCGCGCCATGGGGGCGATCAACTTCACCGCCTCGCACAATCCCCCGGAGTACAACGGCCTGAAGTTCTCGACAGCCAACGGAGCGCCGGCGCTCCCGGAAGTCACCGAGCAGATCGAGCGCGAGATCGAAGCGGTGCAGCTCAAGAACGAGCGACTCGACGTCTACGAGCGTACGGAGCTGATCGAGGAGATCGACCCGAAGGACCGCTACCTCGACGAGCTGCGGCGCAAAGTGGACGTGGAAGCGATCCGCAAGAGCGGGCTGCGCATCGCCATCGACTCGCTCTACGGCACCTCGCGCGACTACCTCGACTACTTCCTCCTCGAGTGCGGCCTCGAGGTCAAGATCATCCACAACTATCGCGATCCCTACTTCGGCGGCTTCTCCCCGGAGTGCAACGAGAAGAACCTGAGCGACCTGCGCGGCGTCGTCACGGCCGAGAAGTTCGACATGGGTCTGGCCACCGACGGTGACGCCGACCGTTTCGGCATCATCGACGACCGCAACCGTTTCGTCTCGCCGAACACGATCATCGCCCTGCTGGCCATCTACCTGAAGCGCTACCGCAACATCCCCGGCGGCCTGGCGCGCTCGGTCGCCACCACGCATCTCATGGATGCGATCGCACGCAAGCTCGACGTGCCGTTGTACGAGACGCCGGTCGGCTTCAAGTACATCGGCGAGCTGATTCTCGATGACAAGATCGCCCTGGGCGGCGAGGAGTCAGCCGGTATGTCGATGTACCGCCACCTCCCGGAGAAAGACGGCATCCTCGCCTGCCTGCTCGTGGCCGAAATGGTGGCCCGCATGGGCAAGACCATCCACGAGCTGATCGAAGACGCGCACGAGGAGTTCGGCTACTTCTACTCGAAGCGCGTCGACCTCAAACTCACGCCGCAGCTCAAGGAATCGCTGGCCACCAAGCTCACCAACCCGCCCGCCGAAATCGACGGCATGAAAGTCCGCGAGGTCAATACCCTCGACGGCGTCAAACTCATCTTCAACGACTCCAACTGGCTCCTCTTCCGCCTCTCCGGCACCGAGCCCGTAGCCCGCGTCTACGCCGAAGCCTGCACCCCGAAGGATTTGAAGCACGTGCTGGATGCAGGGAGGAAGTTTGTGGCAGTTTAGAAGCTGGTTAGAGGCTGGTTAGAGGCTGGTTTTTGGTTGTTGGTTGTTGGTTGTTGGTGAGGAGCCGTTGAACGAACGCGTTCCCTGACAAACCAAAAACTAAAAACCAAAAACTAAAAACCAAAAACTCCACCACCCACCACCCACCACCCACCACCCACCACCCACTACCCACCGACAACGAGCCCCGCACATGCACTACCCCTTCACCAAACTCTTCCTCATCTGCGCCGGCAAACGCTGCCAGGGGGAAGCGATCCAGGAAGAGCTCAAGGCGCTGAACAAGCAGCTTGGGCGGAAGCCGACGGTGCGCGTTTGTCAGGTCTCCTGTCTCGACCTCTGCGACCACGGGCCGAACATGGTCGTGCAGCCCGGAGGTTCCGTGTATTCGCACCTGGATCGCGAGCGCGCGGCGGAGGTCTACCTCGGCGAGATGGGCGACGGGCCGCGCCGCGATGACCTGTTGCTCAGCGAGGACGAATTCCGTCTCGGAGCGAGCGCGGCCGCGAAGCGGTAGGCAATCCGAGCCCGCTCCGGCGCTGCATCTCCTGTAAGATCGCGCCTCTAAAAAACAACTGCAGTACAGGGGGGTCCTGTGCGCATTACCTTTGCCGTCTTTGCCACGCTTCTGGCCATCGCCCTGCCCGCGGAAGCGCAGCTCTTCGGACGTCCCGACCGCGTGAACGTCAGCATGACCGGCGGCAAGAGCATGACGACGTGGCACGGACAGGCGGACTACCAGTCGCTGAACATCGAGCTCTCCCGGGCCCTCTCCTATCGCACGGAAGCCGGCATCATCGTCGCGCCGACGCAACTCTGGCAGCCGCGAAGCTGGTTCGGCGATCAGTACGGCGATGGCAACGAGAAGGTACAGGCCATCTCCGGCGCCTTCCTCGTGCGCCGCTACTTCGGCGAGAGCCACGTGGTGCGTTTGTACGTCGAGGGAGCAGTCGGGCCGATGTGGTCCGAGAAGCAGGTCCCGGCCGCCACCTCCCAGTTGAATTTCATCTCCCAGCCCGGTATCGGCGTGACGCTCTTCCCCCGCAGCCGCTACGCCGTCCAGATGGGCTATCGCTTCGCGCACATCTCCAATAGTGGCCTCTCCTCCCGCAACCCGGGACTGAACGTCCACTCGTTCGTGATCGGGACTCAGCTCCGGCCGATGCCCCGGCGCAGAGAGCGATAGCAGACGCGGTTTCCGTTGCTCGTTGTCCGTTGCTCGTTGTCCGTACGCCCGAAGTACGGCACCGCACGGAGAACGGACAACGGAAAACGGGCAACGGACAACGGCCGCTACACGCCTCCCCCCTCGACTGGCGCTAATGCCCCACCCGTGGGATGATCCATATCCAAGTTCCTCCTTGTCCATGTCCCGTCTCGTCGATTCACGGCCAGCACTCACACCCAATGCCCTCTCGCTGCTCGATGCAGTGCAGAGCTGTGTAGCCATCATCGAGCCGCGGGGGCGCGTCCTGCACCGGAACCGCGCGGCTTCCGCGCTCATGGCCGAGGGGGTCAATTTCTGGGACGCCATCGCCGCGAGTGACGAGAGCATCCGCTTCCGCGAAGCGTTCGCCCGGGGCGAAATGCCGTTCGGTGCGTTGCGAGCCGCCATCCTGACGTCCGGCGGACAGACGCTCACCCTCGACTGGCGGTTCGCTGCCGATGGCGCCGGTCGTATCGTGGCCACCGGGGCGGACGTCACCGACGAGCAGGCGCTGTGGGAGTCCGAGCAGCACTTCCGCAGCATCTTCGACAGCTCCCACGACGCCATCATGGTCCTCGATCCGGCCGGCGAGCGCGTGCTCGAAGCGAATGCCCGCGCCTGCGAGCTTTACGGCGTCTCCATCGACCAGCTCCTCGGCAGCTCGATGTTCGATTTCTCCGTCAACGTCGAGCAGAGCGCGGAGCTCGTCCGCGACCTCTTCGTACGCGGCAAACTCGACTTCGAAACGACCCAACGGCGCGCCGACGGTACGCGCATCCAGCTCCAGGTCCGCGCCTCCGCCATCGACTACTTCGGACGCACCGCGATCCTCACGGTCAACCGCGACGTCACCGAACAGCTCGCGATGGTCGAGGCGCTGCGCGACAACGAGCGCAAGTACCGCAGCACCGTCGAGAACATCCCCGACGTCCTCTGGACCTCCGACATGCACGCCGATACGTACATGGTCAGCCCTCAGGTGCAGGAGGTCCTCGGCTTCACCTTCGAAGAAATCCGCGCGCGTGGGCCGAATTTCTGGCGCGAGCAGGTGCACCCCGACGATATCGACGCGGCGTACCGCAGCTACTACGGACTCTTCGCCGAAGGGAAACCGCACGACGTCCAGTACCGCTTTCTGCGGAAGGACGGCCGCTGGATCTGGATCTCCGACCGTGCGAACGGCACCTACGTCTCGAAAGGCGAGCTGCTCGCGGACGGCATCCTGCAGGACATCACGGATCGCAAGCGCTTCGAAGAACAGCAGACGGCCGTGGCGGACTTCGGCTTCAGCGCGCTCACGGAGCACGACATCGACGCGCTCGTCGCCGAGGCCTGCCGGACCATCAAACGGCTCACCGACTGCGAAGCGGTGTTCATGCTGCGGCACGTGCCGGGCGAGCAGCGCTTCGAGATCGAAGCGTCGGTCGGCGATACCGAAGCGCTGTGCGACCTGGTGCTGGTGGACGAGCCGCACCGGCTCTCGCGCATGGCACTCGACGCAAACGATCCGATCGTCGTCGACGATCTCACGCGCGAGCCGGGCATCACGGCCCCGGGTCTCGCGGCCGCGGGGCTGATCGGCAGCGTGTCGATGCCGGTGAACGGCCCGTACGCCCCCTACGGCGTCCTCACCGCCGCCTCGACGACCGCCGCCGCCTTCAGCGAGCGCGACGTGGCGGCCATCCGCTCGATCGCCAACTTCCTCGGCGCCGCCATGGCCCGCCGTGCGGCCGAAGACGAGACCTTCCGCGCGCGCCGCGACTACGAAGCACTCATCGAGATCGCCCAGGAAGGCGTCGTGGTCGTCGATACCGTCGGCACGATCTCCTTCGCCAACGCCAAAGCGGCAGAGCTCTTCGGGACGACGCCGGCGCAGCTCGCCGGCACGTCGTTCTTCGACCTCGTCGTCGACGAAGATCGCTCCGGCCTGCTCAGGAACGCCGACCTCCAGCTCGGCGGCGAAAGCAGCAAGTACGAGGCGCGGCTGCGGCACCGTGACGGCGGCGTACGCAACACGACCATTGCCGCCAGTCCGGTGTACGACGGCGAGAACGTGATCTCGGGCGTGCTGATGCTCATCAGCGACATCAGCGACCGCGTGCGCGCCGAGCAGTTCCTGCGACGGAGCGAGACGCAGCTCCGCGAAGCGCAGGCCCTCGCGCACCTCGGCAGTTTCGAGCTCGATCTCGACGACGGCGACGAGGGCCTGCTCTGGTCCGACGAGCTCTATCGCATCGTCGGCCTCGAACCGCAGTCCCAGTCACTCACGCGCGACTTCGTCTTCCGGACGATTCTCCCGGAAGGCATGCGCACGCTCCTCGAGCGCGGCACCACCATCGATACGCGTCACGAGCTGACGCGCGTCGACGGCGCGCGCCGCTTCGTCCGCGCGCAGGCCCGCATCGTCACGGACGTGCTGACCGGCCGCAGCCGCATGGTCGGCACCGTGCAGGACATCACCGAGGAACTGGCCGCGCAGCAGGAGCTCCTCGATCGCGAAGCGCGCCTGCGGCTCATCGTCTCCCACCTGCCCGTCATCCTCTGGTCGAGCGACCTGAACCTGCACATCACATCCATCATCGGCGCCGGCGCGGAAGCGAACCTCCTGGCCATCGACCTCGAGCTCGGCATCGAGGACCTGTTCGGCGAGATCACCTCCGGGCCTCATCCGCGCGAGGCGCTCCAGGGACAGGCCGTCACCTTCGAGACCTCGCGTGACGGCCGCGACATGCGCGTACACATCGAGCCGCTGCGCGACACGCAGGGGGACATCGTCGGCACGGTCGGCATCGGCTTCGACGTGACGGAGCGGAACGCGATCGAGCGTGCCCAGCGCGAGCTGCTCGACGTCGTTCACCGCGCCGCCTCGGAGTGGAGCGAGACGTTCGACTCCATCTCCTCCCCCATCGTCATCCTCAGCGAGGACGGCCGCGTCGAGCGCCTCAACCACGCCGCGCTCGCCCTCACGGACGCGCGGGAGTTCCGCGAAGTCATCGGCCGTCCCGCCGCTTCCCTCGGCGGCGCCTGGCTCTGGGACCACATCGCCGCCGCGCGCGGCCCGATGGCCCTGCGCATCGCCAGCGACGACGGCCGCGAGTGGGACGTCGTGGCCAACGTCTGGTCGAGCGGCGGCCGGACGACCATCGTCGCCTCCGACGTCACGGCCATCGCCCGCATGCACGAAGAGCTGCAGCGCAGCGAGCGGATGTCGGCCGTCGGCGCGCTCGTCGCCGGCGTGGCCCACGAGGTCCGCAATCCTCTCTTCGGCATCTCCGCGACGCTCGACGCCTTCGAAGCGCGGCACGGCGAACAGCAGTTCCAGCCCTACACCGCCGCGCTCCGGCAGCAGCTCAACCGGATGAACGAGTTGATGCACGACCTGCTGCAGTTCGGCCGTCCGGTTCCCCCCGTGCTCGTGCCCGGCTCCCTTCCGGCCGTGCTCATGAGCGCACGCGCCTCGGTGCGCCACCTCTGCAAGGAAGCGGACGTGCGGTTGAAGCTCGACGTCCCGCCGGAGCTGCGTTCCGCACGCATGGACTCTCAGCGGCTGCTGCAGGTCTTCGAGAACCTCCTGAAGAACGCCGTGCAGCATTCACCGCGCGGCGGCGAAGTGGAGATGCGCGCCTGGAACGACGATGCGCAGCGCAGTGTCGTCATCGTGGTCGAGGACCGCGGCCAAGGGTTCGCCGAGGAGGACCTGCCGAGAATCTTCGAGCCGTTCTTCACCCGGCGGCGCGGCGGCACCGGCCTCGGACTCTCGCTGGTGCAGCGCATCGTCGAAGACCACAACGGGCGCATCGTCCCCTCCAATCGCGAAGGAGGTGGCGCCTCGATCGCCGTCTCGCTGCCGTGGGTGGAGGAAGCGCCATGAAGAAAACGATCCTCATCGTCGACGACGAGCAGTTCATCCGTTCGGCGGTGGCGTCGTTCCTCGATGCGCGCGGCTTCGATGTCCTGCAGGCGCCCGATGCCGCCACGGCGCAGATCGTCTTCCGCTCCAAACGGCCGGACGTCGTCGTCTGCGACTTCGCCCTGCCCGACGGCGACGCTCTGGAACTGCTCGAGCGCTTCCACTCCGTCGATCCGGAGTGCCCCGTCATCGTGCTCACCGGCCATGCGTCGGTCGACCTGGCCGTGCGGGCGATCCAGGAAGGGGCGAGCCACTTCCTCACGAAACCGGTCGACCTGCCGGCCCTGCAGACCGTCATCGAACGGGTCCTCGCGAACCAGATCCTCAAACGGAAGGAGACTGCGCGCCGCTCCGGCTCCACCGCAGGCGGACGGGTGAACCCATTCGCCGGCGAGAGTCCGGCCATCCGCGCGCTGCAGACGCATGTCAAACGCGTGCTGCAGTCGGACAGCCCGATCCTGATCAACGGCGAGACCGGCACCGGCAAAGGCGTGCTGGCGCGCTGGATCCATGAGAACGGCCGCCGCGCCGACGGCCCGATGGTCGACCTCAACTGCGCCGGCCTCAGTCGCGAGTTCCTCGATACGGAGCTGTTCGGCCACGAGAAGGGCGCCTTCACCGGCGCCGTCGCCTCGAAGCAGGGCCTGTTCGAAGTCGCGCACGGCGGCACGCTGTTCCTCGACGAGATCGGCGACGTCGATCCGCAACTCCAGCCGAAGCTGCTGAAAGTGGTCGAAGAGAAACGCTTCCGCCGCCTCGGCGACGTGACGGACCGCGTCGTCGACGTCCGTCTCGTCGGCGCGACCCACCGCGACCTCGCCGCCATGTCCCGCAGCGGCGAGTTCCGCAGCGATCTGTTCTTCCGCATCAGCACTTTTCCCCTGACGGTGCCGGCCCTCCGCGACCGTCGCGAAGACATCCCCCTCCTCGTGTCGCAGATGCTCGACGAGCTCGCGCGCACGATGGGCCGCCGCACGACGCCCGCCGTCGAGCCCTCGGCTCTGCAGGTGCTGCGCGATTACCCCTGGCCGGGCAACGTCCGCGAGCTGCGCAACGTCCTCGAGCGCGCCGTCCTCCTGATGGATGGTGAGACCGTGACCCCACGCGACCTCGTCCTCCAGTTCGATGGCGCACCCGCTACGTCGCCGGGAGTCGCGTCGTCAGAGCTGAACCTCACGCTCGAGCAGCTAGAACGCCTGCACATCGAGCGCGTCCTCGCCGACTGCCAGGGCCGCGTCGATGCCGCCGCCGTCCGCCTCGACGTCCCCCGCAGTTCGCTGTACCAGAAGGTGAAAAAGTACGGCATCACCATCCCGCGGGGGTAGCTCCAACCGGGACGATGGGACCTATGGGACAGATAGGACCTATGGGAATTACAGGACATGGGCGACGCGCTGCGAACATCAAGGCGACGCCGGGCGCAAGATCGCCTACTCCCGCAACCGTGCACGGCCCGCCGCACAGTTTGGACTGCGGCGACAGAGTCGCCGCTTTCCCAGCCGTGACGGCCGAGCCACGGCCCTTAAGCAACAAGGGCCACGGCTGAAGGGCGTGGAGCACAAACGAAGGTTAGCGAGCCTCAGTCGCCGATAACGCACCACTCGGAGCCGGGCCGCGGCAGGACGGTCTCTTCGAACCAACTGGTGACGGTCGCACCTGCACGAGTGAGCCGAATCACCTCCTCGTCTGGTATATCGATGACGTCGAACGATTCGGCATTCTCCGGCGGCGCAGCTCCTCGAAGTTTTTTCCAGACACGCTCCGCGAGCGCGGGATCTTCCTCGGTCACTAACGTCCATTGTTCGCCATTGTTAAAGATGGCGCTCTGCAAAAGCCATTGCGCGAACAGGATCGGGTCATCCTGGTGTTGTCTTACGGTATCCAGAGGGTTGTCGCTAAACTGAACGATTGCGCGTCGTTTCTGCAGTTGAATGCCGACATCATGACTGCGGTTTAGAACTACAGTGTTCGCTCCGTACACAGCCGCCACTGAAGACCATTCCGGCGGAAAACGAGTACCGTCGGAGGGTGCTATGCCGGAGTCGGCAGTTCCGGCAACCGACCGAATAGACCCGTTTTGGCCCGTTATCGCGACGATGCGATCCGGCCAATGTCGCTCGGTGAAGAAAGGTGCCGGTGCCGCCAGCTTCTCTCCCTCTGAAGTTCGTAGCCTCTGTCGGTCATACTTGTTACCGTCGACCTCATACACGGGCCATTGGAGCTGCTTCCAAACCAGATGGTCATCTCGCTGCACGATCCAGAATACGGATTCCTGCTGGCGTGGGAGTCCTGCTGCGGCTCTGTTCAAGGACGTGAATGGCGAGGCCGGCACACTCGCTACCCATTGTTGGACGGTATGGGACGTGACCTCGCGAATCGCGGTAAGGGCTTGCTCCGCACCTTCGAACATCTCGAGCTTCGTACGGTCGATGGAAATCTTTGCGGCCGATGGCGACGTCCAATTCCATGTGACATATACGTGCTCAAGCTGACCGTAAGAACCGTAACCGTCAGAAGGCGTGGCACTCAGGCCTTTCCAACTATGGCGCGCGAGCGGCTCGAATTCAAACTGCGCAGTCACTTCATGCTCGGGACCATCGCCAGCCAGATCGAAATAGAAGAGTGATGATCCGAGCGGCAACTCAAAACAGGGCAATGCCACCCGGTAGGTGCCGCCTGGCGTGTCTCCCTCCGTCACAAACCACCGCATCGACTCCCTGATGCGGTTGAAAAGTTCCTCCGTGGCTGTTTGCTGTGCGGCGTACCTCTCGCGCTTAGCCTGCGACAAGTACGCTGGCACGGATGATCTGAATCTGGGGGACTTCCGCGCAACCTCGATGACCCCCTCGGTCATCATTTCAGGCGTTTCCAGCCATCCCACCGGCCAGTCCTGAAGCGGTCGACCGTTTTCCGTCACCGTCAGGCGACACGGTAAGTGCGTAACGTTCTCCCGCACGAACTCAACCAGCGATCTCGCCCATTCCACGCCGTTTTTTGCCACGTCGCTGCGCAAACGGAGCCGGACCGTGGTGCCCGGGGCACGCTCGAATCGCCGCAGCTCCCCGAATGACCCGATCCCGTCCGTCGTGAACACCCATCCATGCATCTCGATGTCGCCCGGCTCCTGCGCGCGGCGCGTTTCGATCTCCACCCGATCTGCCAGCATGAAGTAGCTCAACGCGCCAATACCGAATTCGCCGGTGCGGCCAAGCTCGAAACCCCTGGACGTACACCGCCTCTCCAGATCGAGCAGCCGGTGCGTCCTCGGACTCCCGCTCACCAGAAACTGATTCGTCAGGATTGAGCGCGTCATCCCCACGCCCGTGTCGGTGCAGTCGAGCCAGATTGCCTCGCCCTCCGTTCGCACGTCCAGCATCACCTGATTCATTCCGCCGAGGAGCAACCCGAGCTCGCGGCTACCCGGATCGGCCTGGTTCAGGCGTTGGTAGGCAATCTTTTCCTGCACCGCGTCAAACGCGTTCTGCAGCAGCTCGCGCAGCGCGGCCATGGGCGAGTCATAAAGACGCGGGCCCGACAGCAGCTCAAGCACCCGCTTCGTGTTGGGACGGAACGAGCCGTTGATGTACTCGTACGTGTTCTCTTTCGGCTGGATATTGCGGGAGAGCGACTGCTCCAGCGTCCAGCGATGCGGCATCACGCACTCCGGTCCCAACGGACCGCTGCCGAAGCGGTTTTCGTTGTGCAGGCGCCAGCAGAGCTGCAGCTCATTGCCGAGAGAAGCAGCAACGCCAGCTCAGTCGCGGCGAGCTGGCCAACCAGCTCCGGAGTGACAACGTCCAGCATCCGTTCCGCGACCCGGAACCCGTGGCCTTCGTCGTGAAGCGTAAAGTCCGCCGGAGCCTCGCCGCTCGCCAGCACGGCGACCACGTCCGGCATCAGCAGTTCCAGCCGGACCGCCAGATGCTTCGCGGCGCGGGCCTTGGTATCGTCGCTGCCCGCCTTCGCCCGCTCGAGCGCCTGCCACAGTGCAGTATCAGTCCATGCCTTCATATCTCTCCGCCCTCACCTCAGGAGTGATTTTGCAGCTCGAAAGTCTACCCGGGGGCGGTCACGCGCCGATGGACGGCAGGAACACGGTGACGATGGCGCCGCGGTGGCGGCCGCGGCCGCCTCCTCGGAGCTGACCCTTACTTTCGAACAGCTCGAACGCCTGCACATCGAGCGCGTCCTCGCCGACTGCCAGGGCCGCGTCGACGCCACCGCCGTCGCCTCGACGTCTCCCGCAGCTCGCTGTACCAGAAGGTAAAAAAGTACGGCATCACCATCCCGCGGGGGGTGAACTTCAGGCGGTTCCCGCCCCATGCGCTGCAGCCAGTTCAACCCGCGCCAGACCGACGAGGCGATCGAACAGCCGCTGACGATTTTTATGGACTGCGGCGCCCGCAGGCGCCGCTTTCACTGCCTTCGGTGCGCCACAGCGACTCCGCACCACGAAAGGCAGCCAAAGCGGCGCCTGCGGGCGCCGCGGTCTATAGCCCCCAGCTCTGGGACCAGCTCGACGCCCACGTAGGCCCGCTGATCTGAACCAGGAAGGAGGATTCCCGACCTCCAGAGGTGGATTTTCCGTATCCAGAGACGGAGATTCCCTGTCCAGCGGTGGACGGTCCGTATCCAGCGGTGGAACTTCCGCGTCGCGACATGGCGAGCCCACCTCCGGGAACGAACATCCCCGGGGAGATCTGAAGCCGGCTCCGCGGGCGGCATCGTCGTAGCCCCGGGCGCGAGCCGCCCCGGCGGGGTGCCGTTGTGGTGGCTGCGACGCGACCCCTGCCGGGGTCGAGGTGGAGGGTCAATTTGATCCGGTGGCGGCGTGCCTTCGGCACTTGCCACCGGCTAATTTCCGACACGCCTCCGGCGTGCAACCCAAAGGCATCGGCCAACACGGCGCAGTCGATTCACTCGAGTTCGACCGGGGTCAGACCTTCGTTCTTCACGGACAACGAAGGTCTGACCCCGGCTGCACGCCGGAGGCGTGCGGGAGATTAGCCGGTCGCAAGCGCCGAA
>DASWMP010000139.1:0-17224 GCA_036399695.1 Thermoanaerobaculia bacterium
GAACGCCACCGCTCTGCTACACGTGTAAAAGAGCGGTGGCGTGCGCCACCGCACTCCGAGATTGCTCTTAGGGATGCCGGGTTGGCCGGACCCAAAATCCCTACGGTTTACCGCAGCGATCTAGCGGCGCCCAATCGAGGATCAACGACCAGAGGGCCTCCACTCGTTCAAGTGCATCGCCGTCTCGGCGGGCCGGGAGTGCGCCTGCGGTCCCTCATTCGCGAGCCACCCCGAAGTCATGACCTTGCCGTACCAGCTCATAAAGACGACGCCGCTCCTCATCGACGTCGAGCCGATCGAAATCCCGCGTGAAATCTTCCATGGGCCGGCTTATCCCGAGGCAATATCGCCACATCGCTTGCGCAGCTACAGACTTGAGGAAGCCGAGTCCGGCGAAGATCTCGCCGGCATCGTCGTAAGGGACCGTGACCAATTCGGCCACCAGACGGCCGAGACACTCATCGAGAATTGGCGCGCTGTTCGCGGCAAGGCCGCTGTAATAATACAGCCCATTGCGTTGATCATCGATCGATACGCTCGACGGCCCATCAATCCCCAGGAATCGCTCGATCACCGGTAGACGCTCGTCGAGGTTGTGTATCGATAGATCATAGATCTTTCTGAAATACTCAATCGGCTGCATCTGCATGACAAACATCGTTCAAATCCTCTTCAGCACGAGCGTCATCTTCGCGCGACGAGTCCCATTACTTCATTCCGTGCGTTCGAGCGGCGACATCAACGCAACGGTGATCTCACCGCAAGCCCAAACGGCTAAGAAGACAAGAAGCGGTGGCAGGCAGCCAATGTGCGCGCTCCAGAATACAGCGAGGTAGATGAGCGCACTGAGCAAAACGTACAGCACAACGGCCGCGCGATTTGTGTCCGCGCGCAGCGACTCGCCGCAGCCTGCGCACGTGATCCGGGCAAAGCGCCCAAAGAGCCTGAGTCTCCACGGAACATGAGATGAACATCGAGGCAGTTGCCAAGCCGCACGACTACCTCCTTCCGCTCGCGCCGCCGCACGGTGGCATGCAATATAGGTCGCGGCCTTACATCCCTTGAAGCCAGTATTCTCGCAGTCGGTTCCGTACCTCCGGCGTGAGCGGGTAAACGAGCGAGTTGCAGACCTCGCATGTATCTTCACCGGGACATGTTTGTTGGTCACCGCTGAGGCCGAGGATGTCGCGGGTGGACGTCGCTGCCTTTACCTGCAGCAGGCACATGAAAAACTCACTGACGAGTTCGACCTGGTATTGGCTGCGCCTTCTGCGGTTCCCGACACGGACGGTGACCAGGCGCCAAATCCGCTTTGGTGTCTGGCCAAAGCAGCAATGCGCGCCATGAGTGCATTCATAGCGGGTCCGCGCTCGTCTGAAGATCTGATGTTGAATCGATTTCAAGGACACGCCTGTACAGCACCGTCGAGGCTCGGAACGTCCCTGTAAATGTCCCGCACACCTTCTTTCCTGGTTCCGGTTCGTACCGTTCACTAGTGCGGAGCACTGGCGTGTCGACTGGCACAAGCCCACCGTCATCGCACGGTTTTTCGAGATCGCTGAGCACGACATACTCTTGCCCGTCCGTCGTCACGCATCCTTGCACGGTCAGGCGCTTGCCGTCATACGCTTCGGGATCATGGACGACGTCGCAGAGAGGAACCGCCGACGCCCTCGCTGATGGTGCTGCCGGGGGTCGTTCGGAATGCGTCGTAGCGGGCGGCTGTGTGCAACGGAGCGACGCCATCGCTAGCAGAAGCAGAAGCCATGGTGAAGTGCGCGCGGTCACGGGACACACCCGACGTGCTGGCATGCAACGTTCGCCGAAGCCTCGATGCGGCTCGACACAGCATGGTGGCGGTATGGAGGCACTACTCGATCTCCTCTTCGTCGTGATCCTCTGGTCTTTGACGCGATGGCCTTTCCTCTTGCTTCGAGATCAGTGCAAGAGCCGCGGCGGCGGTCGCAAATCCTCGGAGCTGTCCAGCGTCATACTCAGCAACGACTGGCGTTTCCGTCGGCATCGGCACACCCGGCACGAATGCGGCAAACTGTGCCGCCGAATGAACGTCGTCCAGGTTGAAGACGGCCACGTCAGCTTGCCGCCACCGCTCGGCCGCTTCTTTCAGGATCGTCCGATCGAGCTGATTCCATAGAGCGACACCGATCACGAACACCCGAGGAGTTTTCCAGGGATCGAGCGAGTCACCCGGCCGGAGTCGCCGCCAGCCAACCCGCTTCACGTCCAGTTCGAACAAGGCGTCTCTCGAGCGATTCACTTCAGCTCTGCGGGCTACTTGATCCGGTGTAGGCGCCAGGGACGACTCGGCGGTATCAAAATCGAAAAAGACGTTCATGAAGATAGGCTGGCTTTTCAGCGACCCTGTTCAATGAAGTGACGTAGCGAATGAGCGATCTCCAGGTTTGGGACTGCTTGTGGTCGACGTAGATCACGAGCGATGCGACTCCCAAGCCGTACGGCGTAGTAATTTCCTGATACATACTCTTCTGTGGGGCCAACGGTGCTGCGTCTCTCGATCCGCGAACGTACGAGGTCGGGAGTTGCTCATGCTGCGTTCATCGTTTGTCATTGTGCTCCTGAGTGCAGCACTCTCGGGATGTGCGTCGACCGCCGCCGTGCGCACCGCTTGCTCGACGGCGATCAGCAACGAATCGAACTGCCGTTCTACGGCCGGCGCGGCGCCTACGTTCAATCGTCGAATAATGCGCGCCGTCATGTGCTGAAGTTACGTGCTTCCCGCCGTATCGCATCCTCAAAGAAGGGACGATCATCAGGTCGGTTTTCATATTCGCTTGCGGCGTAGATGAACTGGTCGTAGGTATGCTCGGCAGGTAGGAGGAGCGCGGCCGACCAGATCCTGCGCGCACCTTCGTACGGCGTTAATGTTCCACGCACAATTTCTGAGGCGATATCGCGAACAAAGGATCTGACCTCGTCCAGGACCTCGCCGGAAGCGCCTGTCTCGTCAGCCGCCGCGGTGAGAAGCCATCGAGCTTCGTCAGGCCCGCTGACGTGTCCCCACGCGAGACGTTCGAGTGAAGGCGAGGCAACACCATCACAAATCAACTCAGCGGCGGCCGATGAGACTTCTTGCAAAGTCATGTCGCCGATGCGGAAACGAAGCGCGAGCCGTTGTACGTCCATAGCCGATCACTATTTGAACTTGAGGCCGAAACGGGGGCCAGTCAAGAGGTTCTTCCAGTCGTGTACGCTCCCAGCCATGACGATCAGTACACCGGGTTTAACGTCGTGATCATTCACTGGTCAGACCGTCGTTCGATAACCATAACAACCGGTGATTCCAGATGGTCTGGCGTGATACGAGCAGTCTGATAGACAAGCGTGACACGACCACCGCTGTCTCTCCGATCAGTCAGCTTCCATCGTCGTAACGGGTATTCCCGCTCCTTCTCGCGAATGTTGATGCTCACGCCACCGGGTGTCTGCACGATATCGAGAGCCGATAAGTCGCCGCTTTGCAGTCGGCTGAGAAGCGTCTCGGCGACATCCTCTGGTGCCTTCTCACGGAATGGGTTCAGCATCGTGAAGAAGGGCGGCCGCAATTCGCTCGGGTCGGCGAACCTAAGTACGACCGGAACTTGCGTGAACGCAAGGAAGCCAAGCCCAAGTAACACAACCGTAGTCGTCGCGATCAAGGCTCGTCGAAGTTTCATGGCGGTCCACTCGCATCGAGCCACGACGCCGCACGATGTGCAATTGACCGTCGAGCGTGTAAGTCTCGATTGATCGCGCTGTCGGTTAGCAGGCGCAAATGCATTGGTCCGGCCACGCTGAGATCGCCCATTTCAAGAATAAGACTACGTAGATTGTAAAATACAATACGGTTGTCCCGCTCAGTGTGTAGGCGAGCGTCATCCACGACTTCGGCTCACGTTTCAACAGGAAGGCCCCGAGTAGAAGCCATACCAACGCCAGGACCGGCATAGCCGCCACGCGAATGACGCAAGTCCCAGCTTGCGTCGGGTAGTCAAGTGATGCGAATAATGTGACCCAGAGCGCCGCGGCGACCGCACCCGACAAGGCTTGGCTGATCAACACCGTCCAAGTGACGACCCGATTAATTTTAAAAGCCAACGGATCTCCTGCCGTCACGCTTCGCCGCCTGCCGCCTGCCGCCTGCCGCCTGCCGCCTGCCGCGCGCTGCGCTCTGCGAGAGGCTCGCTCAGCGACCCTGGTCAATGAAGTGGCGTAGCGAATGAGCGACCATCCAGGTTTGTGACTGCTCGTGGTCGACGTAGATCACAGGCGATACAACTCGACTCCCAAGCTGTACGGCGTAGTAGTTCCCTGCTTCGTCAATCGCGATCGGCATGTGCTCTGCAGGAACGTCGAACCGCGTGCTCTTTACCGACTTTACGGTCGCCGGAAGGAATCGTTCGTTCACATACTCTTCTGTGGGGTCAACTGTGCTGCGTTTCTCGGTCCCAACACTTCTAATCAGTTCGTGCTGCATGTAAAGCCATCTCACATCATCCGGTATGGGCATGCCGAAGAATGATTCAAGCGCGTCAAACTCCGGATGGAGCCATTCCTCAGCGCTGCTCAAATCCGCTTCTCTTCGGTTGAGCATCATCGATATCCGGTCTTTGATCATCACGACCAACGCGAACAGCACAAGCGCCATCGTTATCAGCCCGAGTATGCCTGATAGGAAGTCCATCGCTCATTCACCGCAGTTTTGCTGGCACGCCACGTTGCGCCCCCACGAGTTGCCGTCATTCCTGGGGTTGACGGCAACTCGTGCCCGGTTTTACAGTGTTCGCAGGTGACGATGCTTGGCCATGTGCTGCGCATGGTTCAACGCACGCAGGTTCCACGTCCCACTGTGGATACTCGCTGGCAGTGATGACCACGGAGATGAACCACCCGTTCAATTGCATAGTCGTCTCGCCGAGCCGGGCGTGCGCTTCCGGTTCCTCATCCGCGCGGCACCCCGAAGTCATGATCTTGCCGTACCAGCTCATAAAGACGACGTCGTTCCTCATCGACATCGAGCCGATCGAAATCCCGCGTGAAGTCTTCCATGGGCCGGCTTATCCCGAGGCAATATCGCCACATTGCTTGCGCAGCTACAGACTGGAGGAAGTCGAGCCCGGCGAAGATCTCGCCGGCACCTTCGTAAGGAACTGTGCCCAATTCGGCTAATAGGCGGCCGAGACACTCATCCAGAATCGGAGCATTGTTCGCCGCGAGGCCATCATAATAATACGGCCTATTACGTTGGTCATCGATCGATACGCTCGCCGGCCCATCAATACCCAGGAATCGCTCAATCGCCGGTAAACGTGTCTGAAACTCCTGTATTGAAAGATCATACAACTTCCTGAAATATTCGATTGGCTGCATCTGATCGACTACTGGAGTTTCTTCATGTGCCATACTTCACCTGTTGTAGGATTGAAAATCATTTCGTTAACACCGTTTGTATAACGAGCGAATCCGGCCTTGCCTTGTGGGTCGGGGCCAACCGTCGTCGCGGTTTCGAGGATTTCTTCTGCCGCGATGAATGGTGAGCCGTAGCGTGCTTGCATTTTGGTGTAGTAACGTTCCGTAAACTTCAGACTGCTGCCCTCGGCTACGACATAGCCGTCCTGAAGCAGAATCCCTCTGCCGAAGCTACCAAAACCCAACGGTACAATCGCGATTTTGCTTTGGCGCAGATGGCCACCGCGCATTAGGAAGCCGGCGAGATGGTTGTTACCCATCATCGCCGCGACTTCAGCGTCGCTGAAGTCGCGATTCATCGTGCGGAGTGTTGCCCGGAGCGCTGTTCGGTACATTAACGCACTAAACCAGCCTGGATCTTTGGCTGTAACTGTTACCGTGGCGCGTGCGGAAGGTTCCTCTCGCGATGAGGGGTTGGCCTTCTTCTCGCCGCAAAAAATCATGCACGTGCCGCCGTTACTTGGGTCGAACGCAAGTAGCCCGCGCGGGTCAGTGAGACGTAGAGGATTGTTAGTGACATACGAATACCGGTTCCATGATTGCGGCGTCTCTGGGTTTCCGTTCACCGGATCCACGCTCAAGAACCGTCCCCAATTCGGGTTGTAGAACCTCGCATGCATGTAGTCGAGGTATTCGGGGCCGGTGTCGGTGTCGCGTTCGTGGCCGGTGAACTGGAGGGGGCCGGCGCCTTCGAGGCCGCCGGCGCCGAAGGGGGCGTAGTCCTGGGTGTCGAGGATGGAGAAGGCGTCGCTGATGACGCGGCGGGAGCCGAGGTGGTCGGGGTGGTGGAAGAGGGTGAGAGGGGTGCCGATCCAGGGCTGGAGCGTCGCCAGGAGGGTCGTGCCTCGCCAGACGTAGTCGTACTCGCGGGCAAAGGCCGTCGTGCCGTCTTCGAGCGGCTGGTCTCGCCACTGCGAAAGGAGCAGACCATCTGGCCGGCGCACGGAGTAGGTGATGCTGGCCCACGGGGAGAGGAAAAAGTCGGCGCCGGTGACGTAGCGGATGGTGGCGATACGCTCGTTGTCCGCGGTGTAGAGGTAGCCGAGGTCCAGTGACGGGCCGCTGCAGCTCGGACAGCGCGGATCGTACGGCCGGCCGCTCTCCAGGTAGAGGCGCGACATCATGCCGGCGCCGTCCCACACGTAGCGATACGTATGACCGTCCGGCGCGACCGAGGAGCTGGTATTGCCACCGGTGTCATAGGTGACGCCCGCCGCGAGCCGGTTCTTCGCGGAGTCGACGGCGATGCTGGACGCCGAGACGCCGACGGTGCGCGACGTCCGGTTGCCGAACGGGTCGTAGGTGAAGCGTTCGCTGGCCGCGCCGGTGGCCGTCTCGACCAGCCGGTTGACTTTGTCGTAACGGTAGCTCGTCGTCCCGACCGAGCGGATGTTGCCTGCGCCGTCGTAGCGGTAGGGCCCGAGCTCCACGCCGTTGCCTTCGGAGAGCGTGTAATCGCAGGGATCGGCCGGGGCCGCGGTGGCGTCGACATCCCACTGCATGATGAGGATCGAGCAAGGGCGCGCGCTCACCGGGTCGAGCTCCCACAGCTCGCGGACCGCGGGGGTGCGCACCTCGTGGACGATGCCGCTGGGGTGATACGTCACGTTACTGAGATAGTCCCACGAACTGTAGGTGCCGAGGTCGTCGAGCTGGCGCAGATAGCCGCTCGAGTAGCGGTGCGCGATCTCACGGTTTCCTTCCCGCGAGGCGCATGCGACGTCATTGCAGCGCCTCGGGTAATTCAGCACGTCGAGCAGGCCGAGGTCGTTCGTCGCTTGCGAGTAGACGGCGTCGAACGGCGGGAGCGTGCCGCCACTGACGGAGGTCTGGCGCGATGAGAGGCGTCCGCCACGGTCGCGATACTCGTAGCGCTCCTCGACGGCCAGCCGTCCGCTGAGACGGAGCTGATCGTTGTAGCGGGTGGCGGTGAGCAGCTTCCCGTTCCGGGCGTCACACGTACCGGCCGTGCAGCCGATCGGGTTGTTGGCCGTCGCGTAGACGAAGCGTTTGAGGTCGGCGCCGTTGGCCGTGACGAGCGTCGGGCGTTCGGCGCGATCGAAGGTGAAGCGCAGCTCGTACGAGCCGTCGACGGTACGGGTGGCGTGACCGCGGGCGTCATAGTCGCTGTAAGTCGCCGGCGCGTCCTTCTCCGGGTGCGTCTCGGAGGTCAGGAAGCCGCGCGCGTCATAGACGAACGTACGTTCCTGCACCACGCCCGCCTCGGTGCGCACGCGCCGCAGGCCGGCGGCGTCGTACGTGTAGATGGTGGGGACGTTCGCGCTGTTCGTGCCGGACGGTTCGGTCACGCGCCGGATGCGTCCGAAGCCGTCCACTTCTTCGATCGTCGTCGAGTCCTCCTCGCCCGAGGCCGTCGTCGCCACTTTGACGGTGCGGTGGGTCGTGAAGGCGTTTGGATAGGAGAGCGCCGTGACCTTGCCGTCCGGAGCGGTGACCGTGCGCACGCGGCCAAGCGCATCGAAAGTGGACGTCGTCACATGCGCGGACGGTTGGGAGTCGCTGGTGAAGCGTGCCCATTCCGCGGAGGCGGTTTGCTGGCCGAGGGAGTTGTAGACGTGCTGCCGGACGCTCCAGGCCTCCAGCGGATTCCCGGTCTGACCGTCGGTCTCGTCGGGCATGCGCCGCTTCTCGCGCAGCAGACGGCCGAAGGCGTCGTAAAAATAATCGGCGGCGATGGTCCCGGCGTTCTCCGCCGAGACCTGTCTCGCGCTGGCTGTCGCGGGCGTGTAGGCGCCGCCTGTCAGCACGGCGTTCGTGTATGCGTATGTCGCCGGCGCCGTCCCTGGCGAGGCGATGGACTTCAGGCGGCCGGCTGCATCGTAGGAATAGGTGGTCGGCAGCCCGGCCGGATCGCGCGTGCGTTGCAGCCGGCCGGTGGCGAGATCGACGTCGGCGTCGAAGACGGTGAACGACAGCGGCGCGCCATTCGCCGCGAGATAGCCGCTGCGGATCACCGTCCCGGCGACCCACTGGTGCGCCAGCGCGTAGGTGGGTGCGGACGACGCCAGGACGGACGTTGCCAGTGCGCCCGTGGCGATCGGTTGCGTGTCGCCGCCGTAATAGCGCTCGCCGTCGATGTTGCCGTGGCTGTCGCGAGTGAGCTCGGTGACGAGATCGTTGGCAGCGGGAGTGGCGGCAGCGAGCGTCCGCGAGCGGATCAGCGCGCCGGTGGTGCGCGAGAAGAAGTGGTGCGAGCGCAGCGTCGAGGTGCCCTCGATCGTCGTGCGGCTGCTGAAGCCGCCGAGGATCCATGGCTCCGCCGCAGAGAGAAGGGCGAAGCCCGCACTGGGATTCGACGCGAGGGGGTCGTACGAGCCGGAATCGTAGCCCGCCGGATCGACGGCGAAGTCGCGGCGGTTGTGGGCGGTGCGTACTTCGCGGCCGTGCAGTTCACCGCCGTAGTTCGACGAAGTGAGCGTCGTCCGGTAGTGCCCGAGGCCATCATCGTCGGAGAACGTCTCCTCGGTGTAATAGCCGTTCTCGTCTCCGGGCTCAGATAGCCGGGCGCCTTAGTGCCGATGGGGCCGAAGGGGCTTTCGTTCGCGCAGCCGGCCACGGCGCCGGCGAGGAGGCGTCCGAGGTGGAGCTGCCAGCCGAAACCGGCGTTGTCGCGCCGTGACGGGTAGGCCCAGTTGTAGGTGATGACTTCCGACGGATTGTTCGGGTCGGGACGTTCGTCGATCGAGCTGAACTCCCAGTTGTTGCCGCCGTAGCTCAGCATCAACTGATAGGACAGGCTGCCGCCGACGGCGTAGCGCTGGCCGATGGGGATGGAGACGCCGAGGTTGCCGTTGAAGAGGCCGACGGAATCGACGCCGTCGAAGCTGTACGCCTTCTCGCTGGCGAAGCCTCGTTCGACGTTCGGCGTGACCGCCTGCGCGGATGCGGATGCGGTGGTCAGCAGGGCCAGGAGTGTGAAGGTACCGAGGCGGCTCATTCGTTCACCTCGATGACGGCATAGCGGAGCGCGACCGGCTCGACGACGATGATGGTGTCGGCCTTCTCGAATTTCTTCGGGTCCTTCTTCGCGGCCTTGTCGGCGTCCTGCAGCTTCGGCGGTTTGAGGCGTGACTTGCCGTCGAGCAGCGGATCGTCGTCGCTGGCGCCGCCGTCGGCGACGGCGCCGAACCAGACGCCGTGGCCGGCGCGGATCAACAGCACGTAGGACAGGTCGGGCGGCAGCTCGAGCGCGTCGCCCGACGACTTTACCCGCGCGACGGCAGTCTGGCCGGGTAGTGCGGGCAGTTCCGCACCGGGCGGTGCCAGGATCGCGTGGCGGCCGCTCTTTTCATCGGCGGCAATCCAGAGCGCGTGCGGCAAGAGCGGCTGTGCGGCCGTGAAGACGGCGCGGCCTGTCTCGTCAGCCTGAAGGCGCAGCCGCGAAAGACGGGTCGTGCCGCCCTGCAGCGCCTCCTGGTCGCGCTCGAGGCCGAAGAGCACCGCGTCATGGCCGGGCGTGAGACCGCTGATTTCAACCGTGCTTCCGCTCGCGCTGATGACGAGCGGCTGCTCGGGACCGGTGGCGAGTAGCCACGCTAAAACGACTGCCAGATACATAGAAACTCCTCGCGCGGACACGACGCTCCACGCCGGCGCCGGCGGGGAGGGAACGAGAAAATTGGCCTGAGTTGGACTCGCGTGAGTGTACAGGACGAACGGAGACGCGACCGGCACTCCGAGTGGAGGACGGACAATCTTGTCCGTCAGGCGAGGAGGTAGCCACGAAGCGAATTGTCAATTCCGCAAAAAGTGTTGGTGCAGGTGTGCGGAGGTGCAGCGTGGTCGCGCGATTTCTCGCGTGACGGACAGGATTGTCCGTCCTCCACTACACCGCTTCGAGGGCGGTGGCCGACGGGATGACAGTGGAGTGGTACAGCGCGCCTCGTAGCTCCATCCGCGATGTGCCGCTGCCGCACGTAACGCGGCGAGGCCGCGCTGCCGTTACGTGCACCCTTACGGCTCGGAGGCGGTTTCGCCGGCCGTGGCCTGGGCGGAGGCTTTGACGCACTCGCCGACTTCGCGCACGAGGGCTTCCACGTCGAACGGCTTCTCGAGGAAGTGTTCGGCGGGCGGCGAGAGCCGCTCCGCGGCGGAGGCGCCGAAGGCCGTCATCACCAGGACGGTCGGGAGCTGGGCCGGGTGGTATTCGCCGAGGTACTTCATGACGCCGGCGCCGTCGAGGCGCGGCATCATCAGGTCGAGCACGATCACGTCGTACTCGGCCGCGGCGAGTTTCTCGATACCTTCGGCTCCGTCGCGCGCGCTGTCCACTGAGAAGTTTCGCCGCTCCAGGATTCGCGTCACGAGCAGCCGGATGGCGACGTCATCATCGATGACAAGCGCACGGAGCGTCATCGCTCACCACGCCCGCCCTCACGTTTTGTACTACACACGAGCTTGAGGGATAGCAAGAAGCGAACCGTACGGCGCAGCGGCCCCCGGGCCATCGGACTGATGGATCAAAAATTGCGGAGAACGGTGCCATTCATGACGTCTTCGATCATCGTCGAGCCGGACCTCGGGATCCGCAGGCTCCAACGACTCATCATCCGCCAGGTCGTCGGGACGGACGAGATCGTCGAGGTCCGGTCCATCGCCGAAGCGCTCCCGATCTATGCTTCCCGCCACTTCAACTTCGCGATGGTCGACATCTCCCGCCCCACGGATGAGCTGCGTGAGCTCCTCGAGATCTCCCGCAAGAAACAGCGTTCGCCGGTCATCGCGTTCACCACGGCCGCCGTTACGCGCGAGACCCTGCAACTCCTCGTCAGCGATCACGTGTTCGCCGTCTTTCCGAAGCCGTTCGACCTCGAAGCGGTCATCGAATCGGTCGGCTCGGCGCTCTCGGCCGAAAAGGCCGGCACCCTGCACCCGCGCTTCTTCGGCTTCCTGCAGCGGGGCGAAGAGGAGCAGTAGGCGCCCCTGTATCGCATCCGTAACGCCGGCGCGCAATTTCGTCCGGCCGGGCTCCCGTTCTTGACGGCGGAATGCCCCAGAGGAGTATGCTCCCGGCCGTGAAGCGCCCCGCGGGTCCGGTTTCGAGCTGGTTGCGATGCCTGATCGCTTCCACGCTCGTGCTCATCAGCGCCATGACGGCGGTGGTGCCGCATCGCCATGGGCTGACCGATGGGCTTCGTCTGGCCTCCGGCGACGGCAGCGCCTTCTCCGGCGTCAAGGCCTCGCGCGACCACACGGCGCAGGTGCCGTGCGCGGCCTGCGCCCGCGAGCATCACGACGGGGTCGCGCCTTCCGCGCGGCATACCGCTGCCCCCCGCACGCAGCCTGTCGCAATCGCCAGGGTCGCCGTCACCGCTGAAGCGGCCGGTCACGACGCGAACGTCCGGCTCCGCGGTCCTCCCTCCGCGATGTCTGTCTGTTGATCGCTGCAGCACCGATCCCGACACACATCCGGAGGTTTTTCGATGCACCCATGGACCAGGGTCCTGTGCATGCTCGTCATTTTGACGACGGCACTTTCCGTTTTCGGCCAGACGGCCGCCACTCCCCAGCAACAGACTGAACGCGACGCAATGAAGGCGCGGCTGGATCGCCTTCAGCAGCAGATCGAAGCCCTGGCCCGCGAGGCGGCGGCGCTCAAGGCCGCCCTCGAGGGGACGGCCGCGGAGCCGGTTCCGGCCGAGGACGATCTGCTCGACGTGCAGCCGCTCGAGCCCGCGCAGACCGCCGGGACGCCGCCGGCGCCGGACCAGCCCGCGCCCGCCGGCACCACGGAGGTGCCGCCGGCCGAGCTCACCGGCGAGCCGGTGGCGAGCGCCCCCGCCGCCGCTTCGAACCTGCTCAATCCCGACATCTCGGTCATCGGCAACTTCCTCGGGCACGCCGGCAGCGACAACCCGTTCGAACCGCGCGATCCGCTCGCGTTCGAGGAGGCGGAGATCGCCTTCCAGGCGGCCGTCGATCCGTATGCGCGGGCGAAGTTCTTCGTCGCCATCACGCCCGAGGGGGCCGAGCTCGAGGAAGGCTTCGCGGAATTCATCGCCCTGCCGTACGACCTGACGGCGAAGGTGGGCAAGCTGAAGGCGAACTTCGGCAAGGCCAACACGTGGCACACGCACATCCGGCCCTGGGTCGATCAGCCGCTCGTCATCAGCAACTTCTTCGGTGAAGAAGGGCTGGCCGACAGCGGCATCTCCGTCACGAAGCTCATCCCGAACCCGCTGGCCTACACGGAAGTGACGGCCGAGGTGCTGAGCGGCAACGCCGAGGGCGTATTCGAGCGCCGGCAGCAGAACGACCTCCTGTACAACACCCACCTTCGCTTCTTCAAAGACCTGACGGAGAGCACGAACCTCGACCTCGGCGTCAGCTACGCGATCGGTACCGGCGCGCCGGAAGAAGGTGTCGACGACAGCGGCGGCCGCAGCCAGTTCGCCGGCCTCGACGTCACCTGGCGCTGGAAACCGCTGCAGACTGCCACGCGCAAGGGCCTGGTCGCCAGGACGGAGCTGATCCGGAACAAGCGCGCCGACCGCGACGACAGCGCGTTCGGCTTCTACACCTCCGTCGATTACCAGTTCGCCCGGCGCTGGCTCACGGGCCTCCGCTTCGACAGCGCCGACCGGGTGTTCGACCCGGGCAGTACGGACCGCGGCCTGTCGCTCTCCTTTACGTTCCGCCCCTCCGAATTCAGTCAGATTCGTGGACAGGTCCGCCGTACGCGCTACGCGCACGCGCTCACCGCGACCGAGCTCCTGCTGCAACTGCAATTCTCCATCGGTGCGCATGGCGCGCACACCTTCTAGGAGATCCAATGAAGAAACTCGCGTTTCTGCTGCTGTTCGCCCTCATTACGCCGGCGTCGTACGCGCAGAAGATCAAGGTCGTCACGACGACGACCGACCTGGCCTCGCTCACGAGAGAAGTCGGAGGGAACCGCGTCGACGTGACGTCGCTGGCGAAGGGATACCAGGACCCGCACTTTGTCGACCCGAAGCCGAGCTTCCTGACGCTGCTTCGTAATGCCGATCTCCTGGAAGTCGTCGGCCACGATCTGGAGAGCGGGTGGCTGCCGCCGCTCCTCGACCAGAGCCGGAATCCGAAGATCCGTCCGGGCGGCTCGGGCTACCTCGACGCATCGAAAGGGGTGGAGATTCTCGACCGCCCCTCCGGCGCCGTGGACCGCTCGATGGGGGACGTTCACCCGAGCGGCAACCCGCACTACTGGACCGAGCCGGGCAACGCGATCCGCATCGCCACGCAGATCTCGCAGCGCCTCTCGCAGATCCGCCCGAACGACGGGGCGTACTTTGCCGGACGGCTGCAGGATTTCAAGGTGCGGATGAACGAGGCCAACAAGCGCTGGACCGCCGCGCTGGCGCCGTACCGTGGGGCGAAGATCGTGACGTATCACCGCTCGTGGCCGAACTTCGTGAAGCGCTACGGGCTGGACGTCATCGGCTACGTCGAGCCGAAGCCGGGCATCCCGCCGTCGCCGTCGCACACGTTCGCGCTCATCAATCAGATGAAGGCGGAGAAGGTGAAGGTGATTCTCGTCGAGCCGTTCTTCGACCTGAAGACGCCGAGCTCCATCGCCGAGCGGACCGGCGCGAAGGTGGTGGTGCTGTATCCGTCGGTCGAGGGACGGCCGGAACTGACCGACTACTTCAAGCTCTTCGACCGTAACGTCGCGGAGATCGTGAAGGCGCTGAGATAGCCATGGATCTGCTCGCGTTTCTCGCGGTTCCGTTCGCGGCCGGTCTGATCCTGACCGGCATTCACGCATACCTCGGCGTGCACGTGGTCGAGCGGGGGGTGATCTTCGTCGATCTCTCCCTCGCTCAGATCGCGGCCCTCGGTACGACCGTGGCGTATCTCGCCGGCCACGACCTGCACGACCCGGTGACGTACTTCTGGTCCCTCGGCTTCACGATCGCCGGCGCGGCGACGTTCGCCTTCACCCGCGTGCATCGGGAAACGCGCATCCCGCAGGAGGCGATCATCGGCATCGTTTACGCCGTGTCGGCCGCGGCGGCCATCCTGGCGATGAGCAAGGCGCCGGAAGGCACCGAGCACCTCAAGGACATGCTCGTCGGCAACATCCTGACGGTGTCGTGGTCGACGGTGATCCAGACGGCCGTCGTCTACGCGCTGGTGGGGGTGTTCCACTACGTCTTCCGCCGCAAGTTCCTGGCGATCTCGGTCGGCGCGCACACCGGCGAAGCGGAGACGATCCCGAACGTGAAGCTGTGGGACTTTCTGTTCTACACGTCGTTCGGCTTCGTTGTGACGTCGTCGGTGGCGATCGCGGGAGTGCTGGTGGTGTTCTCGTACCTCATCGTGCCGAGCGTCGCGGCGATGCTGTTCGCCCGCTCGATCGGCGCAAGGCTGGCCATCGGCTGGACGATGGGGGCGGTGGTCAGTGCACTCGGGATCCTGGCGTCGTTCGAGCTGGACCTGCCGACCGGGGCCACGATCGTCTGCACGTTCGGCGTGGCGCTGGCGCTGATGGCGCTGGTCTGGTTCTTCTGGTGGCAGCGGCGGGGGGCGCGGGGGGCTACGGTGTAAAAGCGCAGCGGGGAACGATGGGACCTGTCCCACAGGTCCTATTGGTCCCATAGGTCCTATCGTTCCCCCTGCAGGAGCTTGCGCGCCAGCCGGATGCCGCGGAGCTCCCCGGTGATCTTGGACGGCAACTGCCACGGGTGCGTCAGGTGATAGCGCGTGAGCACGTTCTTCCGGAGCCGCTGCAGCGCGTACGGCCAGAACCGGGGCAGGTGTTTCAGGGCGAAGTAGTAATCACCGACGCTGTGCGCGGGGTGGGCGCTGGTGCGGTGGTCGCCGTAGGCGCGGACGCCGCCGCTGGGCGCTTTGAGGTGGCGCAGCGTCGCTCGTGGCTCGTAGCGGATACGGCCTCCCGCCTTCACGATCCGCAATGCGAAATCGCTCTCGAAGCGGTAGGCCACGGCGATGAACTGCTCGTCGAAGCCGCCGATGCTGAGGGCTTTCTCGCGGTCGACCGACAGGTTGCCGGCCATGACGTTCTGCACGTCGCAGGCGGTGTCGTGGCGGAAGCGGAACTCCAGGTCCCGCAAGAGGCCGCGGCGAAGCGTGGCCTCGTCGAAATGCGCCGGCTCTTCGCCGGGCTGCAGGACCTGGCCGACGACGGCCCACACGCCCTCCGTATGCGCGGCGGCGTGCTCCGCGACCAGCGACGGCGACGGAATGACGTCGTCATCGAGAAACAGCACGTGCGACGAGCGCGCTTCGCGTAGGGCCACGTTCATCGCCTTCGGGATGGACGGCTCGGCGAGGCGGATCCACCGGATCGGCAGCGCGGCCAGTTTCGCTTCGATCTCCGGCGGATGGGCGACGGTCTGGTCGACGATGAGGATCTCGTCGGCGGGGGGCGTCAGCGCCAGCAGCCGTTCGACGGTCTCGACGAGCACCGCGTCGCGGTTGTACGTCGGGATGGCGATGCTGATCATGAGGTGCGCCTCAGCGCTTCCTGTACGCCTTCGACCCCGCGGGCAAAGTCCCAGGTCGCGATGATCTCGCGGGAGCGCCGGGCCATGCGCTCGCGCAGCGCCGGATCGTCGATGAGGCGGTCGAGATAGCGCGCCAGCGAATCGGCGTCGCCGGCGGGGTAAACGAAGGCGTTGTCCCCGTCGACGACGATGTCGCCGATGGAGCCGCAGCGATCGGTGACGATCACGGGCAGCCCGCAGGCCATGGCCTCGTTGATGACGGCGCCGCGCGGCTCGTAGGTCGACGGCAGGACGAAGACGTCGCCGCTCTTGTAGTGCTGCGGCAGGTCGCTCTGGTTGACGAAGCCGGCGAAGTGGACGTGCAGGCCGCGCTCGCGGGCGAACGCTTCGAGCTGGTCGCGCAGCTCGCCGTGGCCGAGGAAGAGGACGAAGGCGCGATCGCGCCGGCGCATCAGATCGACCGCGCGAAGGAGGGTCATCGGATCCTTGCGCGGGAGGAGCTTGGCGGAGAAGACGATGACGAGCTGGTCGTCTCGCGCGCCGAGCTTATGCCGCAACTCGCGATCCTCCGGCGCATTGGCGAAACGGTCGTTGTCGATGGCCCACGGCAGGAGGAAGAAGCGTGAGCGGTCGGCGCCGTAGTGCGCGTAGTAGTCTGCGTTGAGCTTTCCGGACGTCATGAAGCCGGAGGCGAGGCCGAAGATCCTGCGCAGCCAGGAGGCGCGCAGCCGCTCGCGAAAGGTCCGCGCCGGCGGCGGGTAGCTGCTGTCGCCGTAGAGGAAGAACGGCGTGCCGCTCATGCGGCAGGCGGCAATGCCGAGGAGCGAGGTGATGGTCCCCCAGCCGAGGAAGAAGAGGACGGCGTCGTAGTGCCCGCGGAGGATGGCCGGGACGATGCCGGGATTGATGAGCCGCGTGTAGCCCTCACCAGAGCCGAAGTTGCGGAGGAAGCGGTAGTCGTAACCCTGCAGCAGCTCGATATCCCACCGCAACGACGTCTGCATCTCGGTATCGCGATAGACCTCGGCACCGTCGCGCGAGCAGTAGAGGACCGTCAGGTCGAGCTCCGGCTCCCGCGCCAGCAGCCGGAAGAAGGGATCCTGATACTGGATCACGTGCGAGGCGACGATGGCCAGACGGGGCACGGGGGGAGTTTACGATTTCCGATTTCCGATTTCCGATTTCCGTGCGGGGCGACGCTCTGTCTCGGAGTGCGGTGGCGAACGCCACCGCTCTTTTATCCGTGTACCAGAGCGGTGGCGTTCGCCACC
>DASWMP010000140.1:0-43602 GCA_036399695.1 Thermoanaerobaculia bacterium
CGGTGGAGCGCTGCCAGCAGGAGTGCGTGGCGCGCCATCACAGCGGTGCGTTGTTCGTCGAGAAGATCGCGCCTCTGCTGACCACGGTGGAGAAGTCGGCCTCCGCGCGCACGAAGGGGCTGCTGAAAGGGAAGCAGGTCGACGAGGCGGCGGTCACGCAGGACTTCGCCGAGAACCTGCGCGGGTCGCTGGCCCGCTTCGCCGCGGCCGCGACAGGTCCGGCACCGGCGACGAGCCTCGATGCCTATCAGGCGCAGTGGCGCGGCGGTGCCGATGCTGATGCGAAGCGCGACCTCGAGGACGAGGTGAACCGGCTGCTCGACAAGATCACAGGCGCGCTGCCGGACTGCGGAACGGAACTGCGCCGGCTGACGCTGGAGCAGCTCGCGGAGTATCAGTCCGGGCGGCTCCTGGAATCGTGCCGCCGCCACTGTATTGAAACGAACACGTACGATCCGTATCGCGCCGACCGGCAGTTCCTCTTCAACCTGGTGCGCGAGCACGGCGAGGAGAACGCCTTCTTCCTCGGCGACAAGCCGAGCAGCCGTGTCTACAACCTGCCGCTCATGCCGCTGCTCGCCGGCGACAATCCGCTCTCGAACACCCTGCCGTCGAAGTTCCTCCGGCTGACCGACTATCAGTTCTATCTGCTCAAGCAGTGGTCCGAGGGGCTCTTCTACAATGAGTTGGTGGAAGGGTGGGTCACGGAGGTGAACCTCTGGTGGCCGACAGCGAACTGGGTGAACCGCACGGGACGCGACCTCGACCGCGGCGTGCTGTCGAACCTCCTCGGCGGCGCCTTCTGCCCCGGCGGCGAGATCGGCTGGATCATGCGCAATCCTGCGATCTACGCGGAGCCGTATCGCATCAAGCCCGATCCGGCGTTCTACAGCTTCGCCCAGACGGCGGCGCAGGCGAATACGAGCAACGGGACGATCGGCGAAGGGGACTACGCGTCATACACGGGCACGGACCTGTCGCAGGACAACGACTTCGCCGTCGGCCTGCAGCCGGGCGACCTGACGAAGTACATGGCCCTGCCGTGGCAGGCCGACTTCAACGAATGCACGACGCAGGTCATCAACATCACGTACGAGAACTGGAACAACATCTATCCGGAGAGTGACAACAACGAGGTGATGGCGCGGGAGAACCGCGTCTGGGAGACGCTCTGGTGGCCGGCGCACCGCCCGCTGCAGACGTACGAGCTGCAGGAGGACGGCAGCACGCCGTGGCTCGACTGGACGCCGGGGGTGCCGCAGACGAACGCGGGCGACCTGAAGATGGTGACGGAGTGGTGGCGCCTGAGCTTCGTCATCCGCAATCCGAACGGCTCGACGAAACCGACGACGGTGCCGCCGCCGAACGACCCGCCGTACATCAGCGTTGAGCGCACGCGGAGGACGGACTGACGGGCGGCGATGCGGTATGACGTGGCCATCGCCGGCGGCGGCCCGGCCGGCTGCGCGACGGCGCTGTCGCTGCGGGCGCACGCGCCGTCGCTGAAGGTGCTGCTGGTGGAGGCGTCGCGCTACGAGGCGCCACGCATCGGCGAGACGCTGCCGCCGCTGGCGCGCCAGCTCCTCGAGCACCTCGGCGTGTGGGAGGCGTTCGTCGCCCAACGCCACCGCGAGGTGCACGGGACGGTGGCGGCGTGGGGGTCGCGTGTCCGCGTGGACAACGATTACTTTTTCGGCACCGCCGGGAACGGGTGGCATCTCGACCGGACGGCGTTCGACGCGATGCTGGCCGATGCCGCCGAGGCGCGCGGCGTGACGGTGGTGCGGGGCGAGCGGGCGGCGGTGGATGCGCGGGTGGTGGTCGACGCGACGGGCGGGGCGGCGGCGATCGCGCGGCGGCGTGGGGCGTCGTTCGTGAGCGGCGACCATCTCGTGGCGGCGGTGCGGTTCTACGACGGCGGCGGCGATGACCCGCGCACGCTCGTGGAGGCGTTTGCCGACGGCTGGTGGTACACGGCCGGCCTGCCGGACGGCAAACGGGTGGTGGCGTGCATGACCGACGGCGATCTGGCCCGCGGCCTGCGGCTGGCGGAGGAGGCGTCGTGGTCGGCGCTGCTGTCAGGCACGACGCACGTGGCGCCGCTGGTGCGGGGGAAGGGCTCGGAGCTGGTGGTGCGCAGCGCCGACTCGCGCCGGCTGGACGTCGCGGCGGGGGACGGGTGGGTGGCGGTGGGGGACGCCGCCTCGCGATTCGATCCGTTGTCTTCGCAGGGGATCATCAAGGCGCTGCGGTCGGGGGTCTTTGCGTCGTACGCCGTCGGCGATCTGCTCGTGCGGGGGGATGAGAGCGGGGTGCGCCGGTACCGCGGATTCGTGGAGCAGGAGTTTGCGAGCTACCTGACGGTCCGCACGAAGTTCTATCGGGAGGAAACGCGCTGGCCGGAGCGGGAGTTCTGGCGGCGGCGCAGGTGAGCCGACAGGAAACGAGGGGAGCCGTGAAAACCCTCTGGCACGCAGGCGGCGGAGTTTGGACCGTGGCAGCTGATGAAGCGCCGCTGCCGCACTCCAGACTGCACGCGGTCAATGCGGCCGTGTTGGCCGCCACCGCGAACCGCCACCTTGCCTTTTTGCATGTGGCGCAAATTCTGCTCCAGTTCCTTGCATGTCCCAGCCGCACGATGACCTTCCGCCGTACCTTCGTCCGCCGCAGCCGCATGTACCGCAGGAGCAGATTCCGCTTCGGGCGCCGACGCCGGGCGAGACTGATGACCTGCCGGCGGAGGCGCCGCCGCCCCGTCCGTCCGAACCGTTCCTTCGGCGCACCTGAACTCCGAATCGGGAGCATGTCATCGCCGAGGCTCACCCCGCTGGCCCGTGGCCTGCACGCCACTTCGTCCAGCGAAGGAGGCCCGCATGACACTCCCCCCTTGTTATCAGCCGTTGGACGACGACGAGCCGCGCGAAACGCGTTCGGAGCCGGAGCCGGACCAGCCGGCTGAGCCCTCGCGCAGATCGTTCCTCATCGGCTCCGCGGTGGCTACGGCGACGGCCTTCGTGGCGCCGCTGCTTCGCGGTGCCGAGGAGAAGCCGGCCGCGAAGACGCGCGATGCGAATGCCACGAAGGTGGCGCTGAACGTCAACGGCAAGATCCACGAGCTGGAGCTCGATCCCCGCACCACGCTCCTCGACGTCCTCCGCGAACAGCTCGACCTCACGGGCGCCAAGAAGGGCTGCGATCAGGGGGCGTGCGGCGCCTGCACGGTGCTGGTGGACGGCCGGCGGGTGAACTCCTGTCTCACGCTCGCGGTGATGCACGGCGGCAGGCAGATCGTGACGATCGAAGGGCTGACGCAGAACGGGCGGCTCCATCCGGTGCAGGCGGCCTTCATCCGCAACGACGGCTTCCAGTGCGGCTACTGCACGCCGGGGCAGATCTGCTCGGCCGTGGCTCTGATCCGCGAGGGGCACACGAAGACGGACGACGAGATTCGCGAGTGGATGAGCGGCAACATCTGCCGCTGCGGCGCTTACGTCAACATCGTCCAGGCGGTGAAGGAGGCGGCGAATGCAACCGTTTGAGTACGCCCGCGCCGCGGACGAAGCAGCCGCCCTCAAAGCCGGCGCCGCCGCGAAGACGAAGTACGTCGCCGGCGGCACGAACCTCGTCGACCTGATGAAGAACGACGTGGAGCGGCCGGCGCACGTGGTCGACATCAACGGCCTGGCCATGTCCGGCATCGAGCGCGTGAACGGCGGCCTGCGCATCGGCACGCTGGCCCGCATGAGCGACGTGGCCGCGCATCCGGACATCGTGCGCATGTTCCCGGCGATCTCGCAGGCGCTGCTCCTCAGCGCCTCGCCGCAGTTGCGCAACGCCGCTTCCCTCGGGGGCAACCTGATGCAGCGCGTCCGCTGCCCTTACTTCCGCGAGCTGACCTGGACGCCGTGCAACAAGCGGGAGCCGGGCAGCGGCTGCTCGGCCATCGAGGGGGAGAACCGGATGCACGCGGTCCTCGGCACGTCCGAGGCTTGCATCGCGACACATCCGTCGGACTTTGCCGTGGCACTGGCGGCGATGGACGGCGTCCTGACGATCCGCGGCCCGAAAGGGGAGCGGCAGGTGGCAGCCGTCGACTTTCATCTGCTGCCCGGCAAGACGCCGCACGTGGAGCACGACCTCGCGGCGGGGGAGCTCATCACCTCTATCTATCTGCCGGACGCGCCGCACGCGCGCCGTTCGGCGTATCTCAAGGTGCGGGACCGGGCCTCGTATGAGTTTGCCCTGACGTCCGCCGCGGTGGGCCTCGACGTCTCCGGCGGGATCATCCGGTCGGCGCGCGTGGCCCTGGGCGGGGTGGCGACGAAGCCTTGGCGCTCGCGCGACGCGGAGGCGGCGCTGACCGGCAAGCCGGCATCCGAGGCGACATTCCGTGAGGCAGGGGAGGCGGCCATGCGCACCGCGCGCGGCTACGGACAGAACGACTTCAAGATCGAGCTCGCCAAGCGCACGCTCGTCCGCGCGTTCAGCGACCTGGCCAGCGATCTTGCCGGGGGTGCGGCATGATCGGGGAAGGACGCGACCGCGTCGACGGGCATCCGAAAGTCACGGGGAGCGCACGTTTCGCGGCCGAGCACAACCTGCCGGACCTGACGCACGCGGTCGTCGTCATGGCCACGATCCCGGCCGGCACGATCAAATCGCTCGACACCGCCGCGGCGAAGAAGGCGCCGGGCGTGCTGGCCGTCATCTCCCATCTGAACGCGCCGAAGCTGAACTTTCCGGGCAGCGCCGGCGGCGGACGGAACGAGACCGGCGGGCCGACGCGCACTCCGGCCGGAGGCGGCGCCGCACCGGGCGGACCGCCGGCCGGCAATTACGCCGAGCCGCGCCTGATCCCCTTCCGCGACGCCTCGGTCCACTACGTCGGCCAGCAGATCGCCGTCGTGGTGGCCGACACGCTGGAGCATGCGACGCACGCGGCGCAGCTCGTGAACGTGACGTACGAGTCGAAGCGGGCCCGTACGGACATGAACGCGCTGCGGGCCGAGGCCGTCGACAAGCCGCCCGGCCCGCAGAGCGCCCCCTTCACAAAAGGCGATCCGATGGGAGCGTTCGCGGCGGCGCCGGTGAAGATCGATCAGATCTACCGCACGCCGCACCAGCACCACAACCCGATCGAGGCGCACGCCATCGTCGCCGACTGGAAAGGGGACGAGCTGACGCTGTACGACTCGGCGCAGAACATCTTCGCCACCCGGCAGACGCTGGCCCGCGCGTTCGAGATCCCGACGGAGAACGTGCGCGTGGTCTCGCAGTATGTCGGCGGCGCGTTCGGTTCGAAGGGGTCGGCCTGGCCGCACCTCCTCATCGGCGTCATCGCCGCGAAGGTGGTCGGCCGCCCGGTGAAGCTGTGGGTGCCGCGCCGTCAGCTCTTCTTCACGAACGGCCACCGCCCCGAGACCGAGCAGCGGGTGGCCCTCGGCGCCACGCCGGACGGGAAGCTCGTCTCGCTCATCCACGACGGCATTTGCCAGGGCAACGCCGTCAACGACTACAACGAGCGGATGAGCCGCCCTTCGCGCGTGCTCTACGCCACGCCGAACCTCTACGCGGCGAACAAGGTGGTGGAGCTGAACGTCTCCAGCGGCACCTACATGCGCGCGCCCGGCGAAAACCCCGGCGCGTTCGCGCTCGAGTCGGCGCTCGACGAGCTGTCGTACGCCGTCGGCATCGACCCGGTGCAACTTCGGGTCATCAACCATGCGGATACGAACCCGTCCGACGGCAAGCCGTGGTCGAGCAAGTCGCTCAAGGAGTGCTACGCGAGGGGAGCGGAGCGCTTCGGCTGGTCGCGCCGGGCGAAGGAGCCGCGCTCGATGCGCGACGGACGGCTGCTCGTCGGCTACGGCATGGCCACGGCGACGTATCCGGCGCATCGCGCCCCGGCCTCGGCGCGGGCGACGATGAAGAACGACGGGACGCTCCTCATCTCGAGCGGCTCGCACGAGATGGGCACCGGCACCGCGACGGTCATGGCTCAGGTCGCGGCCGGCGTGCTGAAGATGCCGGTCGAGCGGGTGCGTTTCGCCTACGGTGACACGACGCTCCCGACCGCGCCGATCTCGGCGGGGTCGATGACGGCGTCGAGCGTCGGGTCGGCGGTCTTCGAGGTGGCGACGGCGCTGCGGCGCAAGCTCGTCGAGCTGGCCGGCAGCGAGAAGATCGACGACTACGCCGCGCTGCTGCACCGGAACTACCTGCCGAGCGTGGAGGTGCAGGTCGATTCCAGGCCCGACCCGGCCGCGCAGCAGTATTCGTCGCACGCCTTCGGGGCGCACTTTGCCGAGGTGGCGGTGGACCCTGACCTGGGGATCGCCAGGGTGCGGCGCATGGTCAGCGCCTTCGCCGCGGGACGGGTGCTCAACGCCAAGACGGCTCGCAGCCAGTACATCGGCGGCATCGTCCAGGGCATCAGCGCCGCGCTGATGGAGCAGACGCACTTCGACAAACGCATCGGCTCCTACACGAACGTGAACATGGGGGAGTACCTCGTCCCGGTCAACGCCGACATCCACACCCTGGACGTGATCCTGGTGGAGGAAGAGGACAAGTACGTGAACCCGATCGGCGCGAAAGGGATCGGCGAGGTGGGCATCGTGGGCGTGGCGCCGGCGATCGCGAACGCCGTGTTCCACGCCACGGGGCGGCGAATCCGCGACCTGCCGATCACGATCGAGAAGCTGTTGTAGAGGGGCGGGGGGGCAGTGGAGGACGGACATTCCTGTCCGTCACGCGAGAAATGACGCGAGTCCGCTGCACCTCCGCTGCACCTCCGCATACCCTGCGCTCTCGGTGGGTACTTTGTCGCGTAACGGACACGATTGTCCGTCCTCCACTCCTGTCTCGTAGCGCCTCGGCGGTGGCGACCAGCCACTGCACGCGGAGATCTTCTCTCCGCCCTCCTGTCTGACTGGACAGTTTTCCCTTTTTGGTGAATCAAGGGTAGGGAAATGTCGCCTTTCGTCACCCCTAGGAGTAAGATCGCGCTGGTCCAACCAAACACCTATGAGTGTCTATCGGCGAACACGTACGTGGGCGGCCTTCCGTCTCGCGTCTCTACTGGTTATTTTCATTCTCTCGGCTTCGTGCTCGATGGGGCCGAAGGTGCGTGGCATGTTCGGGGGGGAGCTTCCGGTCGAGGTCAGAGTCGCGCCGGATGCGAATCATGACAGCCCCGTCGCTGTCGACCTGCTCGTCGTCTACGACAAGAAGCTGCTCGACAAGCTGCTCGCGACGCCTTCGGCGGAGTGGTTCGCCAAGCGCGACCAGTTCCTGAAGGATTACCCGAAGCAGCTCGTCGTCGAAGCGCGCGAGTGGGTGCCGGGGCAGGCTGTCGAGCCGCTCACGCTGACCTACCGGCCCGGCGCCGTGATGGTGGTCGTCTTCGCCGACTACGGCACGGCCGGCGACCATCGCGCCGCCGTCGATCCGCAGCAACTCTTCCGCCTCGTCCTCGGCGAGCGCGATCTGGCCGTGGAGGTGCTGCAATGAGCGCGGTAAACGGCCGGAATCGTCAGTCAACGTTGAGTGAGGAGATTTGGTGAGCCAGCCTGACCCCACGATTCAGCCGACGCGTAATAAAGGACGAGCGCGAGCAACCGCTGGCGACGTCCCTCCGGCTATTCAGTGGCACGAGGGGATGCTCCTCGCGCCGCAGCATTTCCAGCAGCAGGCTCTGCGAGGGGAGACGCTCCTCCATTACCACTCCGCCGCCATCGCCCCGTTCCACTGGGGCGTGAGCAAGCTGAAGATCGATTCGGCGAAGCTGGTCACCGGCGTCGTGCGCGTCGAGGAGCTCGAAGCGGTGATGCCGGACGGCCTGGTCGTCAGCCACAAAGCAGGCGAGGGGCCGGACCTCATGCTCGACCTCAGCGCGCGCAAAGAGGAGCTGAAGGCGGAGCCGCTGACCGTCCATCTGGCCGTCGCCGCACGCGGTCGGGGACCGGCCCTCGAGGAGCGCTTCAGCTTCGTCGACACCGATTCGCTCGCCGACGAGAACACCGGCAAGGGTGAGGTGGTGCTGACGGTGATGAAGCCGAAGCTGTATCTCATCGCGGGGAACGATCCGCCGGGCAAGTACGTAACGTTCCCGCTCGCGCAGGTCGCCTACCGCAACGAGGCCTTCCTGGAGACGAAGTTCGAGCCGCCGTGGCTCTGCGTGGCGCCCGGCTCCTCGCTGTACAACCTCTGCGTGGCTATCGCCACGCGGCTTCGTGAGAAGGCGATGTTCCTCGCCGACCAGGTGCGGGCGCCGTCGTTGGCCGCGCGCGTCCCGCAACTGCTGGACACGAAGCAACTGATCCACTGCCTCATCGGCGAGCTGCCGGCGTTCGAGGCGGTGCTCCGGAGCGGCGTCTCGCATCCGTTCCCGCTTTACGTCGCGCTCTGCTCGCTGCTCGGCCATGTGGCGGGGCTCGGGCGTTCGCTCGTGCCGCCGTTGCTGGAGCCGTACGACCACAACGACCTCACCGCGACCTTCGACCCGGTGCGGCTGGCTATCGACCGGGCCATCGACGAAGGGGTGTCGGAGGCTTACACGTCCTATCCGTTCGTCTTCCACGAGGAGGACTTCCGCCTGTTGTTCGATCCCGACTGGTTCGCCCGTTCGCTCATTCTCGGCGTGCGGATGGCACCGGGCGCTTCCGAAGCCGATACCGAGGCGTGGGTGAAGGCGAGCCTGATCGGCAGCCGCTCGAAAATCGTCTCCCTGCGCGACCTCCGCATCCCGGGAGCCCGCCGTACGCGCATCGAGAGCGACACCGACCTCGTGCCGTCGCGCGGGGTCACGCTGTACTCGTTCCAGGCGGACGCGGAGCATGTCCTGCCGGACGAGGAGCTCGTCATCACGAATCCTGACGACCGGCGCCGCCGTCCGCAGGAGATCGTGCTTTACGTCCGCAACCGTACCTGAGGGATCGCTGCATGTTCCTGATCGAGAAGTTCCAGCAGTTCTACGCCGAGGTGCTGCGCATGAAGGCGCAGGTATCGGAGGGAGGCTGGGCGTTCGAGAGCGACGCCGCCGCGGTGGAGTCGCGTCTCACGGCCAACTCGGCCGGGACGGTGTTCCGGCGGCTGCTGTCGGTGCTGCAGCGTCAGGCGGAGGAAGCAGGCCGCAATGGCGGCGACGTGGCGCTGGCGATCTATCGCCGCGCGCAGTACGCCATGGCCGCTCTGGCCGACGAGATCTTCCTCAACCTCGACTGGCAGGGGAAGGAGCTGTGGCGCTCGACGCTGCTCGAGTCGCGGGTGTTCGCGTCGCATCACGCCGGCGAGGAGCTGTTCTCCCGCATCGAAGAACTGCTGCACGACCACGACGCTTCACAGGCGGAGCTCGCACGCGTCTACCTGATGGTGCTCGCGCTCGGATTCCAGGGGAAGTACCGCGGGAAGCCCGACGCCGAAGAAGAGATCGCCGTGATCCGCCATCGTCTGCACCGCTTCATCTTCGGCCGCGATCCGCAGGCCGTTCGCGGCGCCGAGCATCTCGTGCCGCAGGCTTACCTGTCGGTGATCGACCGCCGCCCCGCGCAACTGGCGCACATGAAGCCGTGGCTCTGGGCCGTGGCCGCCGTGCTCGTGCTCTGGCTCGGCCTGTCGCACCTGTTGTGGCGGTCGACGACCAACGACCTGACGCCGCTCGTCGACGAGATCCTGGCCGCGCCGGCATCCCCGGCCGATGAGGTCAGTCCCGCCGCCGTGCGAGGTGACGTTTGAGCGCGACCTGGTGGCCATATGCACTGGCCGGCGTGCTGCTGCTCGCGCTGCTGGTGCTGGTCCTCCTGGTGATCCTGCTCAAGCGGTCGGCGAAAGCCTCACAGTATCCGGAGCCGGGCGATGAGCTCGATGCGGAGCCGCAGGCGCTCGAAGAAGAAGAGGAAGCCCCGGCGAGCGGCGACCTTGGGCTCGTGGCGACGTTGCCGATGGCCTTCCGCCGTGCGAAGAAGCTGCTCACGCGCAGCGCCGCGGGCGACCGTTACGGCGTCCCCTTCTTCCTGCTGCTCGGGACCGAGAAGTCGCGCGATGCCGATCTCCTCACCACCATCGGCGGCGATCTGCCGTTCGGCGGGCCGGCCGATCTCGGGATGTCGCTCGGCAAGGGACGCGGGTTCTACTTCTTCGACCGTGGGGTCGTGCTCGACGTCGCCGGGGAGCACATCCTGCGCGCCGACGGCCGGTCGAACGACGAGCTCGGATGGCGCGCGGTGCTGCACCTGCTGCAGAAGATCCGCCCCAAGCGCCCGGTCGACGGCGTGATCCTGACGATCGCGGCGTCGGAGCTGCTCGAAGCCTCGACGAACGAGCAGGCGCGCAGCGACCTTGCCTCGCGCTACAGCCGCGTCTACCGGAAGCTCACCGACGTCCAGCAGCGGCTGGGCTTCCGGCTGCCGCTCTACATCGTCCTCACCGGGTGCGACAAACTCACCGGCTTCAGCAGCCTCTGCTCGAGCCTCTCGCCGCGGGCGAGGAAAGAGATCGTCGGCTGGTCCAGCCCTTATAACGTGGACGCGTCCTGGCGCGGTGAGTGGGTGGACGAGGCGTTCACCGCGCTCTGCCGCCGCCTCGCCGATCTGCAGCTCGAGGTTTTCACCGCCGGTACCGCGAAAGCCGAAGATCTCCTCCGTCTGCCGGCCGAAGTGGCGGCGATGAAGGACCCGTTGCGCACGGTCTCGGACCACCTCTTCCGTTCCAGTGCTTACGCGGAGCCGATGATCGTCCGCGGCATCTACCTGTCGGGACGGCAGGAGGAGGAGTCGACGTTCGTGCTCGATCTCCTCGAAGCGAAGATCTTTCCGGAGTGGGGCGTCGGCTCGCCGCCGAACCGCATCCTGCACGCGCGCGATCGTTCGATCCGCCAGGTGCAGATCGGGACCGTGGCGCTGGCGGCGGTCCTCGGCGTCGGTCTGATCTACGCCAAGATGCAGCTCGACCACGAGCGGAAGATCATCAAGCCGTTCCTCGACAGTACGCTCCACCACCTGACCCAGGCCCGGAAGTCTCACGACGGCCTGTCGGACGTGCAGTTGCAGCGCGGCGCCGTCGATCTGCTCGGCGGCATGACAGCCATCAATTTCGGCCGCATCGGCTCGCCGTTCGTGCCGAGCTCCTGGCTGTCGTCGTTCGACGAGCAGGTGGACCTCGCCACGGCGCAGGCTTTCAACGAGATCATCCTCAAGGCCATCCGTCTCGAGCTGGAAGAAGACGTCCGCGCCGCCCTGGCCGCGGCCGAGCCGATGCAGATCGTGCCGGCGAACACGGTCGTCGATCCGAACGCGCTGCCCCGGGTCACCGCCGTCGAGGAGATGCCGGAGTTCCGCGCGCTGCAGCAGCTCGTGCAGAAGCTCCGGACCATCGAGCAGCAGGGGCAGATGTTCAACAGCCTCTCGGCGACCGGCAACCTGAAGGACCTGGCGAAGCTCGTCGAGATCGCCTTCGGGCATCAGTTGCCCGATCACTTCTTCGGGAACGCCCACCTCTATCAGCGCGCGCTGCGCGGCGCGAGCTACGCACCGCTCGATCCGACGCGCTTCCGTCCCGCCGCCGCCGCGCGCGCCGAAGCACTCGGCCGCAGCTTCTTCGGCAGCCTCTATGGCCGCAGCGCGTTCAGCGCCCGCCTGCAGCACCTCGCGAGCGGACTGCAGCAGGTCCAGTGGCAGTGGAACACGGCCGGGCAGGCCGATACGTACGTCAATCTCGTCAGCGGCATGCGGGACGTCGAGACGACGCTGGCCATGCCGGACGTGGAGTGGGCGTTCCGTCACGACTTCAACCTCGGGCAGCAGTTCAACACGATGCTGCTCGACATCGAGCGCTCCGCCTTCCTCGGGCCGGAGCTGGCCGCGGCGATGCGCACGGTCGGCACGTCCGGGCTCGCGGAGTACCAGCGCGCCCTCGCTTCGGCCGGCTCGCCCGTCACCGGCCCGCTGCTGAACGTCGTCGACGGCCGCCCGCAGATGCAGCTCTCGAATGACACGCTGATGCTGAAGTCGGCGCTGGAGACGTTCCTCGGGCAGGGCTTCGTGAACGCCGAACAGGGAGCGGGGGAAGCGCATCGCGCCGTACGCGCCGACGTCCCGCCGGGCTACCGCCTCGGCTGGGATCCGCTGCGCCTCGAACAGGCCGAGGCGGTGGCGCAGGCGTACGACCGCTTCAAGTCGCGCACGCTCGATCTCTTCCCGCCCGACCTGCAGATCCCGATCGATCAGGTTGCACGGCGGCGCGCGCAGACCCGCATGACGTCGCTCCTCGCCGAGGCGCAGCAGTACCAGCCGGTGCAGCTCGCGACGAACAGCGAGAGCGACCTGCGCAACGACGTCGCCGGCTTCGTCGCCTCGTCGCAGCCGCTCAAGCAGAACCTGGAGACCTTCTCGAAGCTGCGCTTCAACGGACACCAGAACGCGTCGGCGGCCATGACCGCCGAGGCTTACCGGCTGCTGGAAGATGTGGACCGGCTGCTGACGACCGAGCAGCCGTACCGGCCGCGCAGCGGCAACTTCAACTGGTGGAGCGGCTCGGCCTCGCCTTCGCCCGCGGCGTGGGGAGTCGGTGATCCGGCGGAGGTGGGCGCGTACCTCGACACGACGCGGGCCCGCGTGGCGCTGCTCGCGCGCAGCTACGCGCAGCCGCTGCTGAACTGGATTTCGAAAGCAGGCACGGACGGACGTCCGGAGATCGAGGCGCTCGCCGGGAAGTGGCAGGGCATCCTCGACGACCTGCGCGATTACGACGCCAAGAAGCCGGGCAACGCCATCGCGGTGCTCGAGGACTACGTCACGGCGTCGATGCCGAAGGTGGCGATGGCGAGCTGTTCGTCGGCGTCGCTGCCGGCGTCGTACCGCCCGCGCGCCGGTTTCTACGCCACGACGGTGCAGCAGCTCTCGTCGCAACTGTCGGGACGCTGTTACCTCCTGGCCAGCAAGAACGTGCTGAAGACGTACGACGACCTGGCGCGCTATTTCAACCAGCGGCTGTCGGGACGTTATCCCTTCTCGAACGAGCCGCCCCGTGCGAACGAGGCCGAAGCCGATCCGGACGACGTGCGCGCCTTCTTCCGCCAGTACGACGATACGAAGCGCATCCTCGCCGCGATCCCGCACGAGAGCGAACTCGGCACGACGCTGGCCTCGGCACGGGAGTTCGTCAAACAGATGGACGAGGTGCGCGTCTTCTTCGCCCCTTTCCTCGACGCGGCGAAGCCGGAGCGTGCGCCTTCGTACGACATCGAGGCGACGTTCCGTGTGCTGCGCGAACGGGAGATCGACGGCAACCAGATCATCGGCTGGACGCTGCGCGTCGGCGACGAGTCGATCACGAACCGCGACAAGACGGCCAAGCTGCGCTGGTCGCCCGGCGAGCCGGTGCGCCTGACGATGCGCTGGGCCACGAACGCCCCGCGCATCCCGGTGGTCCCGCCGACCGGCCGCGGCATCTCGGTGCGCGACCGCTCCCTGGTCTACGAATACACGAACCGCTGGTCGCTCATCTCCGCGCTCACGGACAACCGCGCTTCGCGCGAAGAGCTCCCGCAGCACGACGACGTGGACCCCGTGACGCTGTCGTTCGCCGTGTTCACCCAGGCGGCCGCGGGCGGTCCGGTCGACGAAACGCCGGCGCGCGTGTTCGTGAGGCTGGCGCTGCTGGCGCCGGGCACGACCCAGACGCTGGACGTGCCCTCACGCTTCCCCACCCGCGCCCCGCGCATCGACAACCAGGTCGCGGAGGAGGCGCCATGACGAGCTTTCGAGCGCCGGCAGCCAGCCGGCGGTTTTCGATTCCTGGTTTTGGTTCGACCAACAACCGAAAACCAAAAACCAACAACGGTTCCCCCATCTCTCCCCCAGGTCCGAACAAAAATGATCGTTGAATTCGAAAAGCTCACCGCACCGATCGCACCGGAGAAACCGGCGGGGGAGTCGTTGCGATTTGACGCCGTCTACGACGACGTCAAGCGTCTGCGCACCGAGGACGACGCCACGCTGCCGCAGGGCGTCTGGCAGCGGGAGCTCAAGCGCGCCGACTGGCCGTCCGTGGCGCAGCTCTGCTCCGACGCGCTCGAGAAGCGCAGCAAGGACCTGCAGCTCGCCGCCTGGCTCACCGAGGCCTGGATTCACCTGCACGGGTTCTTCGGCCTGGCCAGCGGCTTGCGGGTCATGAGCCGGCTGTGCAAGGAGTACTGGGACGACATGTATCCGGTGCTCGACGACGGCAGCGCCGACGCGCGCCTCGCGCCGGTCCTCTGGGTCATCGACAAGATGGTCCTGCCGCTCAAGACCGTCCCGATCACGGCGCCGACGGGGGAAGACACGCTCGCGTATGGCTGGAAGGCGTGGGAGTCCGGGCAGTACCTGGCGAAGCTCGCCAAGAGCGATCCGAAAGCGGCGCAGGCAGCGCAGGACCGCGGCATGGTGCCGCAGGCGAAGTTCATGGTCAGCATCTCGCTCACGCCGTCGCAGTGGTTCGCGTCGCTCGTGACCGAGCTGGCCGATTGCTCCACTGCCGTCGACGAGCTCGATGGCGTCCTCACGGAGCGCTGCGGCGAAACGACCGCCCCGAGCTTCGCGCCGCTGCGTACGCCGCTGACGGCCATGCAGGGCTTCGTCTCGAGGCTCGTCGCAGAGCGCGTCGACGCCGGTGACCTCCCGATGGCCACGCTGCCGGCCGGCACCGTCACGGAAGACGAAGCCGCGCCGTTCCTGCAGGCACCGCAGCAGGAGCCGGTGACGGGCCGCGCCGAGGCTTATCAGAAATTACGTGAAGCATCGGAGTACCTGATGCGTACCGAGCCCCACAGCCCGGTGCCGTATCTCGTCCGCCGGGCGATCTCGTGGGGAAACATGAGCCTCGCGGAAGTCCTCGAGGAACTGCTCCAGAAGAACGCCGATCTCCCCACCATCTACACGCTGCTGGGGATCAGGAAGTGAGTACTGAGATGTAGTTGGCAGTTGGCAGTTGGCAGTCGGCAGTGGAAAGAAGCGGGGGCCGCCAGCTCCTGCCAACCGCCAACTGCCAACCGCCAACTCAAGAGAGACGCCCTAACCACCCAAGGAGGCAGAGATGAGTGAGAGTACACAAAAGAAGTTGACCCGCATCCGCCCGCCCCGCGTGCAGATCTCGTACGACGTCGAGACCGGCGGAGCGATCGAAAAGAAAGAGCTGCCGCTCATCGTCGGCGTCATGGCCGATCTGGCCGGCAAGCCGGAGAAGCCGCTGGCGCCGATCAAGGCCCGCAAGTTCGTCGAGATTGACCGCGACAACTTCAATGACGTCATGGCGTCGATCTCGCCGCGCCTGGCGTTCCCGATCGACAACAAGCTGCAGAACGACGACAGCAAGCTGCAGGTCGAGCTCCGTTTCAAGAAGATCGACGACCTCCGTCCCGAAGCCCTCGTCCAGCAGGTCGAGCCGCTCCGGAAGCTGTTCGAAGCGCGCCAGCGTCTGAACGACCTGCTGGCCAAGCTCGACGGCAACGACGACCTCGACGCTCTCCTCCAGGAGATTGCCAACAACACCGACAAGCAGCAGAACATCAAGAAGGCCGTGGAAGGAGCGAACTAAGATGGCGAAAGAACCAACTCCCGCCCCCGAAGCAAAGCCGGCAGCCGCAGCCGTCACGGAAACGGCTACCGCCACCGCCACCGAAGGCTCGCTGCTCGACCAGATCATCACGCGCGGCAAGCTGGCGCGTGACGAGGACCAGAAGGTCCGCGCGAAGGACCTCGTCGCCGAGTTCGTCCACCAGATCCTCGACGAAGGCATGACGATCAGCCGCGACACCATGACGATGATCCAGGCGCAGATCGCCCGGATCGACGAGTTGATCAGCAATCAGCTCAACGAGGTCCTGCACAACGCCGAGTTCCAGAAGCTCGAGGCGTCGTGGCGCGGCCTGCACTACTTCGTCATGAACACCGAGACGTCCACCCGTCTCAAGATCCGCCTCCTGCCGATCTCCAAGGCGGAGCTCTTCAAGGACCTCGACCAGGCGGTCGAGTTCGACCAGAGCGCGATCTTCAAGAAGGTCTACGAAGAGGAATACGGCACGTTCGGCGGTAACCCGTACAGCCTCCTGATCGGCGACTTCGAGTTCGGCCGCAATGCGCAGGACATGGCCCTCATCGAGAAGATGGCCAGCGTGGCCGCGGCCGCGCACGCGCCGTTCCTCTCGGCCGCCTCGCCGAAGCTTTTCGACATGGACAGCTTCACGGACCTGGGCAACCCCCGCGACCTCGCCAAGCTCTTCGAGAGCTCGGAGCTGATCAAGTGGCGCTCGTTCCAGGCCACCGAGGACGCGCGCTACGTCACGCTGACGCTGCCGCACATCCTGCTCCGTCTCCCGTATGGCCCGGACACGGTGCCGACGGAAGACTTCAAGCTCGTCGAGGACGTCGACGGCCGCAATCACGCGAAGTATCTCTGGGGCAACGCGGCCTACGCCCTCGGCCAGCGCATCACGAATGCGTTCGCGCTCTACGGCTGGTGCGCGGCCATCCGCGGCGTCGAAGGGGGCGGCCTCGTGCAGGGTCTGCCGACGCACACCTTCAAGACCGACGAAGGGGACGTCGCCCTCAAGTGCCCGACGGAGATCGCCATCACCGATCGCCGCGAGAAAGAGCTCGACAACCTCGGATTCGTCTCGCTCTGCCACTGCAAAGGCCAGGACTACGCGGCCTTCTTCGGCGGCCAGACGGTGCAGAAGCCGAAGATGTACGACACCGACGCGGCCAACGCGAACGCGCGCATCTCGGCGCGTCTCCCGTACATCCTCGCGGCGGCCCGCTTCGCTCACTACCTGAAGGTCATCTGCCGCGACAAGATCGGCAGCTTCCAGACGAAGGACAGCCTGGCGCTCTACCTGAACCGCTGGATCACGACCTACGTCCTCGGCACGGACGACGCCGGCCAGGAGCTGAAGGCCCAGTATCCGCTCCGCGAGGCCCGCATCGACGTGTTCGACGTCCCGGGCAAGCCGGGGGCCTTCCGCGCCGTCGCCTTCCTCCGTCCGCATTTCCAGCTCGAAGAGCTCACCGCTTCGATCCGCCTCGTCGCGGAGCTGCCGCCGCCGGCGGCCGCCTAGTCAACGGCTGCCTGGTTAAAGGAGAACATCCATGTCGACAAACATGTACATCAAGTTCGAGGAGCCGAACATCGAAGCGGCCAGCACCGCCGCCGGCCACGAAAAGGAGATCGAGGTCCTGAGCTGGAGCCACGGCTTCGTCCAGCCGACCAGCCCGACGCGCAGCACCGCCGGCGCCGGCACGGTCGAACAGGCCACGCACCAGAACATCACGTTCACGAAGTTCCTCGACGCGGCGACGCACGCGCTGCTCAAGCATTGCTGGAGCGGCAAGCAGATCGGCAAAGCGACGCTGACCTGCTACCGCGCCTCCGGCGCCACGGACAACAAGCCGGTCGAGTACCTGAAGGTGGTGATGGAGCACGTCATCATCTCGAATTACAGCGTCTCGGGCGGTCCGGGCGACCTGCCGGTGGAGAACGTTTCGCTCGACTACGGCATCGTCCAGTACAACTACATCGAGCAGAAGCACGCCGACGGTACGGCCGACGGGAACAAGCCGGCCAAGCACAATCTGGAGACGCGCACGATTGAGTAACCGCTGATGGGGAACGCGAAGATCGAGGTCCGGACACCTTTGTTCGATCGTCTCGTGGACCGCGACCCGCGGCTCCGGCACGAGCTGCGCCCGATGCGCACGCTCGATCGCCGGGGCCTGAAGGAGTCGGTGCGCCGCGAACTGGAACAGCTCTTCAACACACGCTGTCCCGTTCCGGCGCACCGCCTCTCCGCGCGCGAGCGCTCGGTCATCGACTACGGCATCCCCGATTTCTCCACGTTCTCCGCCCGCAACCTCGACGACCGTCTCCGCATCGCCGAAATCCTCCGCCGCGCCATCGAGACCTACGAGCCCCGCCTCGCCGACCCCCGCGTCCACATCACTTCCGCCCCCGGCGACGACCTCTCCCTCGTCGCCTCGATCGAAGCCAGCCTGCGGACCGACTCCGTCGCCGAGCCGATTTCGTTCACGACGGTGCTGGAGATGAAGGACGGGAGGGTGGTGGTGGAGTGAGGGTGGTCAGTGGTCGGTGGTCGGTTTTGGCGGCGATCCGATTTCCGATTTCCGATGAACGCAGAACGCAGAACGCAGAACGCAAAATGAAGAAGTCACAGCGTAGCTCGCCTTCGTTTCTCCATTCCGCGTTCCGCGTTCTGCGTTCCGCGTTCTGCTTTTCCTCTAACGCAAGCAGTAACCTTCACCGCTTCCGGCTCCAACCAGCCACCGACCACTGACCACCGACCACAATGCCATCCACCACCAACGACGCTTTCCTCCGCTACTACCTCGAGGAGCTCTCCTACCTCCGCGAGATGGGGGAGAGGTTTGCGCATGCGTATCCGAAGGTCGCCTCGCGGCTGGAGCTGCAGCGGGGGGAGTGCCCGGATCCGCATGTCGAGCGGCTCATCGAATCGTTCGCGTTTCTGACGGCGCGCATTCAGGCGGACCTCGACGCCGACTTTCCGGAGATCGCGGCGGAGCTGCTGGACGTGCTGTATCCGCACTACCTGCGGCCGGTGCCGTCGATGGCCGTGGCCCGCTTCGAGTACGACCCGCAGCGCGGCAAGCTCACCTCGGGTCATGAGATCCCGCGATACACACAGTTGTTTGCGACCGCGCAACAGGGGCTCGTCTGCCGCATGCGCACGGCCTATCCGGTCACGCTCTGGCCCATCGACGTGGTCGAGGCAGAGCTCGAGACTCCCGAACAATTCGAATTTCTCGGCAGCGGCTCCGCCACGGCGGCGGTCCTCCGCGTCCGTCTCGAATCGAAGGCCGAGCCGTTCGAATTACTCGGAGTCGACTCGCTCCGCTTCTTCCTCCACGGCGAGCCGGTCTTCGTCAACCGGCTGTACGAGCTGCTGTTCGACAGCACGCAGCGCGTGCTCGTTCTCCCCAAGGGGGCCAAGTCGGCGCACGACCTCGGACGCAACGCCGTGCAGCCCGTCGGCCTCGGCGAGAACGAGGACGTCATCCCGTACCCGCACAACTCCGCGCCCGGCTACCGCCTCCTGCAGGAGCTGTTCACCTTCCCTGAGAAGTTCCACTTCGCCGACGTGCAGGGACTGAAGGGCAAGGCCACCGGCAAGGTCGTCGATCTGCTCTTCCTGCTCGACCGCATGCCGCGGCAGAAGCTCGTGATGCCGCCGGACGCTTTCTCGCTCGGCTGCACGCCGATCGTGAATCTGTTCCGCAAGACCAGCGAGCCGCTGCGCATCGACCATCGCCACATCGAGTACCGCCTCGTCGGCGACATGCGCAAGGAGCGGACGACCGAGATTCATTCGATCACCGCCGTCTCCGGTACGTCCGACGCCTCGGATCGCACGCGCGACTACGCGCCGTTCTACTCCTACACGCACGACATGGCCCTGCGAAAGCAGCAGGCCTTCTGGCACGCCCGCCGCGTTGCGACGCCGCGCGAGGACATGAGCGGCACGGACATCTATCTCTCGTTCCGCGACCTGGAATTCAAGCCGACGCAGCCGCCCGACGAGATCGTCTTCGCGCACCTGCTCTGCACGAACCGCGGCCTCGCCGCCGAGCTCCCGGCCGGTGCGCTGCTGCAGACCGACGACGCCACGCCCGTCTCGCGCATCGTCTGCCTGCAGAAGCCGACGCGGCCGATCCCGCCGCCGCTCGGCGGGCAGGCGCTCTGGCGGCTCGTTTCGCATCTGTCGCTCAATTACCTCTCGCTCGAGGAGGGGAAGAAGTCCCTCGACGCGCTGCACGAGATCCTCGGCCTCTACGCCTTCTCGGACGCGCCGGCCCTCCGCCAGCAGATCATGGGCCTCCGCAAGATGTCGCAGCGGAAGGTCGTGCGCCGTGTCACCGGCGGCGACGGCTGGAAGGGGTTCGCCCGCGGCACCGAGGTGACGATGACGTTCGACCCCGCCGTGTACGTCGGCAGCAGCGCGTACCTCATGGCCACGGTCCTGAATCAGTTTCTGGCGCTCTATGCCTCGACGAACTCTTTCACGGAGCTCGTCATCAAACGTGACGGTCGGGAAGAGGAGTGGAAGCGATGGCCTCGCATGGCCGGCGCCCGAGTCGTTCTGTAACCGTCGGCCTCTTCTCCGAGGGGCACCGCTTTGCGTTTCTGCAGGCGGTGCGGCTGCTCGAGGAGTTGCTGCCGGAGCGGACGTCGCCTGGCGAAGGGGTCGACCCGCGGCGCGAAGTCGTGCTCTTCAAGTCGCAAGTGCGGATGGATTTCCCCGCCAGCGACATCGAGGAAGTACGCGCGGGCAAGGATGGAGAGCCGGCGCAGATGACGGTGAACGTCCTCGGCCTGGCCGGCGTGCACGGCCCGCTGCCGCCGGCCGTGACGGAACTGATCCTGGAGCGGTCGTTCCGCCGCGACACGGCGTTCCGCGACTTCCTCGACATCTTCAATCACCGTCTCGTGTCGCTGCTGTACCGCGCGCGGAAGAAATACCGCCCCGCGCTCGACACGAAGGCGCCGGACCGCGGCCGCGTCGCCCGCGTCCTCTATTCGCTCATCGGCCTCGGCATGCCGCAACTCGCGAACCGCATGGGCATCGAGGACCGCTCACTGCTGCCGTACGCCGGCTTCCTCGTCGACAGCGCCCGCTCGAGCGTCGGCCTCGAGCGGCTGCTCGAGCACTGCTTCGGCACGAAGGTGACGATCGCGCCGTTCCACGGACGCTGGCTGAAGCTGGAACCGGACGACGTGACCCGCATCGGCCTCACCGGTGCGAACCAGATCCTCGGCGAAAGCGCGGTTCTCGGCGGCCGCATCTGGGATCAGGCCGCGAGCTTCGAGGTCTGCCTCGGCCCGCTGACCCTCGCGCGCTTCCGCGGCTTCCTCCCGACCGGCGACGCCCATCACCCCCTCGTCGCCGCGATCCGTTTCTACACGCGCGAAGAGCTGGGCTTCACCGTCCGCCTCGAGCTGAACGCCGCACAAGTCCCCGAATTACGCCTGGGCCGCGTCGGTCCCATGGGTCCGATCGTTCCCGCCCAGTTAGGCTGGACGTCCTGGCTCAAAACAGGCGAATTGACCAAGAACGATACGCAAGTGAGACTGGTAGGACGAGCGTGACGGGGGCGTTGTCCGTTGCTCGTTGCTCGTTGTCCGGTGGTGAAGCGGGGTTTTTGGTTTTCGGTTTTTGGTTTTTGGTTCAAACCAACAACCAACAACGAAAAACCAACAGCGCTTCACCACGGAACACCGACAACGGACGACGAGCAACGAACAACGCAACTCGTCCCGGAGGGAACGAATGAGCAGTGAGCTGCGCGTCCTGATCAACAAACTCAACCCGCTGTGCAAGCGGGCGCTGGAGACCGCGGCCGCGCTTTGCGTCGCGCAGACGCATTACAACGTGGAGGTCGAGCACCTCCTCCTCAAGCTGCTGGACCTGCCGGCCACCGACATCGGCCCTGTGCTGCGCTACTACAAAGTCGACCAGAACGAGCTGACGCGCCAGCTCGAGCAGGCCATGGAGAAGTTCGACCGCGGCAACAGCCGGACGCCGGCGATGTCGCCGCAGATCCTCACGCTGCTGCGCGACGGCTGGCTGAACTCGTCGCTCCTGCTCGAATCTCCGGCCATCCGCAGCGGCGCGCTGCTGCTGGCGTTGTACGAGAACGACACGCTGAGGACGACGATCCACGAGTCCTGCCCGATCCTGGCGCGCATCAGCCGGGAATCGCTGCAGGAGACGCTGGCGGACCTGATCAGCGAATCGGCGGAGGAGACGGCGGCGCCGAGCGGTCCGCAGTCGACGAACAAGGGCGGCACCGCGGCACCGGCAGCAGGCGATGCAGCGGACGCCGCACCGCGGGCGACGACTTCGCTCGACAAGTACACCGTCGACCTGACGGCCGAAGCGCGCGCGGGCAAGATCGACCCGATCCGCGGACGCGACAGCGAGATCCGCCAGGTCATCGACATCCTCACGCGCCGCCGCCAGAACAACCCGATCCTCGTCGGCGACGCCGGCGTCGGCAAGACCGCCGTCGCCGAAGGCTTCGCCTTGCGCGTCGCCGCGGGAGAAGTCCCGGCCCCGCTCAAGGACATCATCCTCCGCATCCTCGACCTCGGCCTGTTGCAGGCCGGTGCCGGCGTGAAGGGGGAGTTCGAGGAGCGGCTCAAGTCCGTCATCAACGAAGTCAAGACCTCGCCCAAGCCGGTCATCCTCTTCATCGACGAGGCGCACACCCTCATCGGTGCCGGCGGTCAGGCAGGACAGGGAGACGCGGCGAACCTGCTCAAGCCGGCCCTCGCGCGCGGTGAGCTGCGCACCATCGCCGCCACCACCTGGGCCGAGTACAAGAAGTACTTCGAGAAAGACCCCGCCCTGACGCGCCGCTTCCAGCTCGTCAAGGTCGAAGAGCCGGACGAGGAAGGGGCGCTGGACATGCTGCGCGGCATCGCCCCGCACCTCGAGAAGCACCATCGCGTGCAGATCCTCGACGAGGCGGTACGCAGCTCCGTGGCCCTCTCGCATCGCTACCTTTCCGAGCGCCGGCTACCGGACAAGGCCATCGGCGTCCTCGACACCGCAGCCGCACGCGTCGCGCTCGCGCAGGAAGGGCTCCCCTCGGCGATCGAAGACCTCGATCGCCAGATCCGTATCACAGGAGCGGAACTGGAGATCCGCAAGCGCGAAGGCCGCGAAGAACAGACAGACGAGCTCCAGACACAACTGACGAAGCTCACGAGTGACCGCGAAGAGGTGCACGACCGCTGGAATCGCGAGCGCGACCTCGTGAACCAGATCCGCGCGAATACCGAGGACGAATCGCTGCGCAAGCAGCTCGACGAGCTGCAGACCACCGACGCCATGGTCCCGCTGTCCGTCGACTCCCGTTCGGTCGCCGCCGTCGTCTCGAGCTGGACCGGCATCCCGGTCGGCCGCATGCTCGCGGACGAAGTGCGTGGCGTCCTGACGCTGAAGGAACGGATGGAGCAGCGCATCGTCGGCCAGGCGCAGGCACTCGACGCCATCTGCCGCCGCATCTCGACCTCCCGCGCTGGACTCGAAGATCCGGCCAAGCCGAAAGGGGTGTTCCTCCTCGTCGGCCCGACCGGTGTCGGCAAGACCGAGACCGCCCTCACGCTCGCCGACCTCCTCTACGGCGGCGAGCGGAACCTCATCTCTTTCAACATGTCGGAGTTCCAGGAGGCGCACTCCGTGGCCACGCTGAAAGGTGCGCCGCCCGGATACGTCGGCTACGGCCGCGGCGGTGTGCTCACGGAGGCGGTGCGGCGCAAGCCGTGGAGCGCCGTGCTCCTCGACGAGATCGAGAAAGCGCACTCGGACGTCGTCGATCTCTTCTACCAGGTCTTCGACAAAGGCGTCCTCGAAGACGGCGAAGGCGTGCCGGTCGACTTCAAGCACAGCACGATCCTGCTGACGTCGAACGCCGGCTCCGACGTCATCCTCGACGCCTGCCGCGGCAACAGCACGGCCAAGCGCGACGTCGACTCGATCGTCGAAGCTCTCCGCCCGTCCCTGCTGCGCCACTTCCGTCCGGCGCTGCTGGCCCGCCTCGTCATCGTGCCGTATTACCCGCTGCGGAAGCGGGAGGTGGTGCGCATCGTCGAGCTCAAGCTCCGCTCGATCCGCCGCCGTGTGAAAGAAAATCACAACGCCGAGCTGACGTACGACGAAGGACTCATCGAGTCGCTCGCCGAACGCTGTACGCCCGAGAGCGGCGCGCGCGAGATCGACCAGATCCTCACGCAGACGCTGCTGCCCGAGCTCTCGACGCGCATCCTCGAGCGGATGGCGAACGGCGTCAGCTTCTCCAAGATCCACATCTCAGTCGACGCTCAGGGGAACTTTGTTTGAAATATCGTGAGGCCATCAACAAAGCCATCCTGGAATGGGAGAAGGGTGGCATCTTCCGCAGCAAGAGCAGTGAGAGCCAGAACGCCGTCGACGCGCTGAAGGTCGCGATGAGGAGCGATCCGCTGGACGGCCCGCTCGCCGAGATCGTCGGGTGGCTCATCGGCACGAGCCACATCACGCCGGTGTCCTGTTTCGCCCTCGCTCCGATCAAACCGACCTCGAAGCTGCGCACGCTGCTCGACGCCGCCGTCATCGAAGGCGATCCGCCCATCCTGCGGGCGAAGAAGCCCCACGTCTCCGTCTCGTCATCCTCTTCCTCCGGGGCGCACAGGCGGACGCGGGTGTCGCCGACGATCGTGGTCGGACCGTCGTCCTCCGGCAGCAGCAGCAACAACAACAGCAACAAGGGCGGCAGCAGTAGCAGTAGCAGTAGCAGCACGACCGTAGTCCCGAAGACGACGGTCATTCAGCCGAGCCAGATCCAGATCCAGCCTTCCTCGAGCAGGATCGTCGTGACACAGCCACCGGTCATCGTCATCCCGTCCCCTCAGGTGTCGAAGCACCTGCGTCACCTGATCATGGATTGTTGCGAGCGCAGCGGTGGCAACGTGGACAGCCATTGGTCGCAGGCGAGTCTTTTTTCGGCGCTTGGCCTGCCGGAGGACACCTACAATGGTTTCTGTGCGTCGGCCGTGGCGCGCTGGTTCGCCGATGAAGGGAACGCGGAGAAGCTCAAAACCCAGCGCGGCAAAATCGACACGTTGCACCTCCACGCGAGCTATGGGGCAAGCTATCGGGGAAGCGGGAAGTCGTCGTACGAGTTCTTCACTGAGAAGCTCAACCTGCCGTTCGTCAAGGTGACGGAGGCTGCGGCGCTCACGGCGGAGAACCTGTTCAAGCAGCTCGAGATGAACAAGGGGACTCGGCACATGGTCGGGCTGGTGAAGAGTGGAGGAGGCGGCCATGCGATCGGCGTCTGGCGGAAAGACTCGGCCTACAAGTTCTTCGATCCGAACGAAGGGCTGGTGTCGTTGCCGAACCGTCAGGCACTCTGGACGTTTCTCTGGCATTACGTCTCTGACGCCGAGCAGGGGCTGGCGAAATACTTCGCGACGTGCTTCGTCGCAACATGGCAGTAAATGACCACACGATCTCGCTTCGATGCACTCACGACCCTCGGCCTGGGCGCCGGGCTCGTGGCACTCACCGCGCTGCTGCTCATGGCAGCGTGGCTGGTCGTGCATCGCCCGGCCGGTGAACAGCCGGCCGCGGCCGTGCGTCCGGAGCGGCAGGTCAGTCAGGCCGCCGTAGCGCCGAAGCTGACGTTCTCGGTCGAGCCGGTGTTCCGCTTCGAAGGCCCGGTGTACCTCTGGCAGCGCCGCACGGCCGCCCGGCGCGCGGCCGCACCCCGCCCGAATCCCTCCCAGTTCGACAGGATCATCCGCGACGCGGCTCAGCGTCATAGCCTGCCCCCGGAGCTCGTGACCGCCGTGGCCCGCGTGGAATCGGACTTCAATCCGCTCTGCGTGTCGCACAAAGGCGCCCGCGGCCTCCTCCAGGTCATGCCGGAGACGGGCAAGCGTTTCGGTATCCGCCACCCGGACGAGCTGTTCGACCCCGAAGCCAATATCGCCGCTGGGACGGCGTACCTGGCGTGGCTCATGGCCCGCTACCAGGGCAATCTCGACTACGCCCTGGCCGCGTACAACGCCGGCGAAGGCGCCGTGGACCGCCACCGCGGCATCCCGCCGTACCGCGAGACGCAGGAGTACGTGCGCAAGGTACGCGCCGCGCTGCGGTGATCACACCGCCCTTCACCCCACCAGCAGCGCCAGCTCCACCATCCGCCGCAGATGGTGATCCAGCACCGCCTGCAACACGGACGGGATCCGGTGCGGCTCCCGGATCGGCTGGCCGTCCACGCTGATGTCCAGCCGTCCGGCGGCCACCTCGCGGTCGAGCAACCGCACCAGCGCGCTGCGGTCTTTGGTGCCGTCGAGTTGCTGCAGCAGGAATCTGGCGATCGGGTCATCCAGCTTCAGCACGCGCCGTCGCTGGTTCGTCACCAGCAGCCCCGCGGAGGCCTGCCGCCGCCCCAGCGCCGTTGCGAGCGGCCGTGCGCTGACCGTGTTGGTGCACATCGGCGGCAGCAGGTACAGATCGATCACGCCCGTCCAGAACAGCGAGTACAGCAGGTCCGGCAGCACCGGATCCTGCGGCAGTTCCTCGTACGCAAGCGCCTCCGGCGCGGCGGCGATCAGCTTCTGCAGCACGCCGTTCGCCACCGGATGCGTGGAGGCGAACGTCCGCCCCCGCTCCGTGCGGAAGTGGCCCGGCTCGTCGCCGACGGCTTTCGTCGTCGTGCTGATGTAGAAGCGGCGCATGCGCTCCGGGCGCATGGCCCGGTCGATCTGGATGGCGTCGTGGGAGAAGAGCGTGCGGCGGAAGCTGCGGTTCAGAACGAAATCGAGGTACTGCTCCAGATCGATGCGGTCGCTCGCGTAGCTGCGCAGCTTGCGGGCGACGTCGGCGGCGAGGTTGTCGATCTCCATCAGCGCCGGGTCGGCTTCGGCCATGTACTGCAGGCCATGCTGCCGCGCCCGCGCCGCCATCTCGTGAAAGTAGAGCGGCGCGTTCGTCGCCTCGAGGTACTCGTGCAGCACGTAGTGCGGCCGGTCGGCGTACTCCTCGAAGTGCTCGCGGGCGGCGCGGAGCAGCACCGAGTGCGCGTCCGTGGCGTCGCCCGCCGAATCGGCGAGGAAGCGCACCAGCTCGAACGCCCGCGAGGCCTGCTGCTCCGGATCGTCGATGCCGCGCGTGTGGTACAGCACCATGTCGCGCACCATCCGCCGCTGGTGCCAGCCGGGGAGCGTGTTGTAGCTGACGTAAGCGACGCCGTTCGGCGCGAGGTGACGCTTGCAGACGGCCAGGATCTGCTCCTGCACCGCCTCCGTGACCCACGAGAAGACGCCGTGGCAGAGGATGTAGTCGAACGTGCCAAAGTCCTCGCCGATGTCGAGGATCGACAGCGCCCGCAGCTCGAGGTTCTTCAGCCCCAGCTCGGCCAGTTGCGTGCGGCCGGTCTCGATCTGCCGCGGCGAGAGATCGATGCCGAGAAAGCGCGCGTCCGGCATCTCCAGCGCCATCGGGATGAGATTCCCGCCGTCGGCGCAGCCGAGCTCCAGGACGCGCGCACGCTCCGGCGGTGCCGGGTCGAGCCCGTGCAGCAGGCCGAGGACCGCGAGATGGTCGGGATGGGTGTGGTACTGCGAGGCGCTCGGGTAGGGGACGCGCTCGTATGCAGCGCGCACGATCGCTTCGTCGTCGCGCACCGTCACGCCGCGGCCTCGGTTCCGGCGCTGGTGCCGCTGCCTGCATCGCTGCCGGTCGACGCCTGCGTCTCCACCGGCGTCCACGCTTCTTTGTCGAGCTCCGGGAACGACACTTTGCAGACGCCCGGAGGCACGTTCTCGAGCCGCACCATGCCGTTGTCGTCCAGCGTCCCGTCCTTGATCGTGCCGCCCGGAAGGGCGATGGCGTACTGGACGCCGCCGATCGGCGCATCGTCTTCACCTACGAGCTGCACCTCCACCCACGAGCGGGGCCGCAGCTTGTCGCCGGCCTGTCCCTGAGAGACGCAGAGCTGCACGTGAGCGATGGGCATCAGGTCTGCTCCGAAGCGCCGTCGAGTTTAGCATCGAGCGACGTCTCGTCCTGCGCCGGGTCGTAGTACGACGCGAGCTTCGTCCGCAGCGCGTCGTCGATCGTGCCCGTGATCTGGAGGCCCACCCGCTCCTGGAAGGCGCGCACCGCCGTTTTCGTGGCGTCGTTCTCGGTGCCGTCCGGCTCGCCGCAGTCGTAGCCGAGGTTGTTCAGACGCGCCTGGACGCCACTGATCTCGTCGATCGGGTCCATGAAGCCGATCTTCAGCTCCCACGTCTCCACGGTCGTCTCGTCGAGCCACACCTTCAGCGTGCCGCTCTTCGCGTCGATCGCCACCTTCGCCTCGACGATGCCGTTCGCCGCCAGGGTGCCGGACGCTTTCGTGCTGCCCACCGCCAGCTCGTATTTCTTCCCCGCGAGTGCGACGCCCTCCGCATCGTGCACCGCCAGGCGCAGCCACGCTTTCGGACGCTTCACGCCGAACGAATGCGTCGCGTCGACGGCCGACGGATGGTGCTTCATCACCTTGTTCGGGATGAAGACGCGGTCCCCTTCCTTGAGGATGCCGGGGTCCTTACGCTTCTCCTTGAACTGCGCGTTCTCCGGCGCGTCGAGGATGGTCTGGAAGCTCTCCAGCCCCTGGGCCGAGGCCAGGCCGAGGAGAGTTTCACCCTGCTTCACGTCGTGGAAGGGCATGGGTGTCAGTGGGGATCGTAGAGCTTCTGATCGAGATCGGGGAACGATACCTTCGCGGTGCCGGGATCGACACCGTCGACGCGTGCCTTGCCGCTCGCGTCGGTCCGGCCGGTCTTCTTCGAGCCGTCCGGCAACTCGACGAGATAAGCCTCGTCAGCGATCGGCTGCCCGTCGTCGTCGAGCAGCTCGATCTCGATCCAGTGTTGTTCATCGCTCTGCTGGGCGGCCTGCTCTTCCTTCGCCGCCTGTTCATCCTGCAGTGGCGTGCTCTGCTCCTGTTGTTGCTGCTGCGCCGCCACCGCCGGACTCGCCGCCGCAGCGGCTTCGGTGAACGTGCCTTGCAACGACGCCAGGTAAGAGTCCGCGCACGACACCACCTGCAGTCCCTCGGCCACCATCCTGTGGGCCAGCTCCTCGAGCAGCTCCTGGTCGCTCGACACCGGCATCGCGCCGAGCGCATGGCGCAGCGCCGTCCGGTTGCCGGGGTGCAGGAGCATCGGCCGGAGGAAGTCGCGCGCGGCGCCGACGTCCCGGAACTCACGGATGTGGCTGCGCGAGAGGATCTGCAGTCGCGCGGGACCGTCCTGAAGGAAGAGGCGCATGGGCATCGAAAATTGTAAGCGGGAAACCGGGTGCTGCGGCGATGCGCCGTCATCGTGACGACCTCTTTTCATCCATGCTTCGCTGACGCAGAATGACAGCCGGAGGGGCGCGATGTCCGTCAAGACCGATAATGTGATTCAGGACGCCGAGACTGAGGCGGCGCTGGCGACGCAGTATTGGTGGGCACCGTTCCTGACCGGGGCCGGGATGACTGGCTGGGCGTGCAACACCGTCACGCTCGGGAACGTCGGCACCACTGCCGGTGATGCGATGGCCTGTTTCGATTACCCGCTGCTCCTCGCGGCACGGCGCGGCTATGTCACGCAGGCGCAACTGCTGAAGCTCTATCAGGATCTCCTCGGCACGACGGCCACGCAACGCGCTGGTCTCTTTTCGTACTGGGGCTATAAGCTGAGCGTCTGGCGGGACTGGAAAGCAATTCCGGGCAGCTACTGGCGTCCACGCCGCGGTGATCTGGTCTTTTTCACCGCCGCCGGCGCCGACGGCGACATCAATCACGTCGTCCTGGCTCGCGGCAGCACGGATGTCATGGGCCGTGCGCAGGTCGTGAGTTTCGGGCAGAGCCTCTCGACGCCGCAGTCGACGGCGGTGAACTTCAGTACTGTCGAACAGATCAAGCAGGCGGGACACATCGCCGTGAAATTCACGCAGCCGCTCTGGGCCTGACGCCGTCAGCCGCCGTAGCAGTCGCTACACTACCCCTCATGGCGTTCACCCAGCTCGGCTCCCTCTCGATCACCACTCCGCTCGGCGCGGACAAGCTGCTGTTGCGCAGCATCCACGGGGAGGAACGCATCTCCGGGCTGTTCCACTTCTTCCTGGAGATGCACTCGGAGGAGAAGTCGCTCGACTTCTCGCAGATCGTCGGCAAGAGCGTGACCGTCAAGCTGGAGCTCGCGGACGGTACGTTCCGGAACATCAACGGCATCGTCGGGCGCTTCGTGCAGGCCGGGACTGATGGGCGCTTCGCCACCTACTTTGCGGAGCTGCACCCGTGGCTCTGGCTCCTGACCATGAGCGCCGACTGCCGGATCTGGCAGAACAAGTCCGTGCCCGACATCGTCACCGGGTTGTTCGACGAGCTCGGGTTCACCGATTACAAGAAGAGCACGACCGGCACGTACACCGCGCTCGAGTACTGCGTCCAATACAACGAGACCGCGTTCGCCTTCATCTCGCGATTGCTGGAGGCGAGCGGCATCTCCTATTTCTTCGAGCACACCGACGGCAAGCACACCCTCGTGCTGGCCGACGCATCTTCCGCGTTCGCCGACTGTCCGGGTGCGGCGACGGTCGACTACGGGACGTTCGGCAACACCCGGCAGCAGAACGTCGTCACCGCCTGCACGCTGGAGGAGACGGTGATCCCGGGCAAGTACATCGTCGACGACTTCGGCTTCGAGACGCCGTCGACGGACCTCATGGGCTCCACCGACAGCACGAAAGCGACGAACGGCAGCAAGCGGAGCATCTACGAGTTCCCGGGCGGCTTCACGAAGAAGGACGACGCCGAGGCGCTGTCGAAACTGCGGCTGGAGGAGCGGGAAGCGCCGCAGAAACTGCTGCGGGGGACCAGCTTCACGCCGGGGTTCTTTCCCGGCGGCAAGACCACGCTGGCCAAGCACTATCGGGAGAGCGTCAACGGCGCGTACGTCCTCTCGCGCGTGTCGCACTCCGGTTCAGAGGATGGCTACACCAACTCCTTCGAGGCCTTTCCCTCGGCGCTGGCGTACCGGCCGCCGCGCGTCACGCGCAAGCCGACCATCCCCGGCACTCAGACGGCCATCGTGGTCGGCAAGTCTGGGGAAGAGATCTGGACCGACAAGTACGGGCGCGTGAAGGTGCAGTTCCACTGGGACCAGAAGGGGAAGAGCGACGAGAACAGCTCCTGCTGGATCCGCGTCGCGCACGGCTGGGCGGGGAAGGCCTGGGGGCAGATGTTCCTCCCGCGCATCGGGCAGGAAGTCGTCGTCAGCTTCCTCGACGGCGATCCGGACCGGCCGCTCATCACCGGCTCCGTCTACAACGCCGAGCAGACCGTCCCGTACACGCTGCCCGACGAGCAGACCAAGAGCACGATCAAGAGCAACGTCTCCAAGGGCGGCGACGGCTTCAACGAGTTCCGCTTCGAGGACAAGAAAGACTCCGAGGAGATCTTCATCCAGGCGCAGAAGGACTACACCCGGACCGTGAAGAACAACGAGACGACGAAGGTCGGCTTCGACAAGAAGGACGCCGGCGACCAGAAGATCGACGTCTACAACGACCGCACCATCACGGTGGAGAAGGGGACGCAGAAGCTGCAGGTCAAAGAGGGCAACCTCGACATCGACGTCGACAAAGGCAACGAGACCCACGACGTCGCCGGCACGCGCGACCTGACGGTGACGAAAGCCGAGACCCACACCAGCAAGGACAACTTCACCCACAACGTGACGAAGAAATACGTCCTCAAAGTCGACGGCGACCTGGAGATCACGGTCGGCGGCAAAGTGACGTTCAAGTCCACCGGCGACATGACCCTCGAGACCTCCGGCAAGCTGACGGCCAAAGCCACCGGCGACCTGGCCACGCAGGGGATGAACATCTCCAACAAAGCCACCACGGAGCTGAAGAACGAGGGCATGAACGTGACGAACAAGGCCTCCGCCAGTCTGACCAACGAGGGGGCCATGGTCACGAGCAAAGCCAGCGGGATGCACAGCGTGGAGGCCAGCGGGATCCTGACGGTGAAGGGATCACTGGTGAAGATCAACTAATCCTGAGCGCAGCGAAGGATCGATGGAGCCACAGCTGGGTGTGTGGCGTACGGTCATCGCTGGGGCTCCATTGGATCCTTCGCTGCGCTCAGGATTGGCCGCGCCGCACGATCAACCGGTGCACCTCATACGCCACGCTGCTGCGCTCATGCAGCCGGATGCTCCACGGCACCCGCTCCTGCTCCTGCTCGACCGCAAAGCCGGCGCTTTCCAGCAACGCGCGCAGGCTCGGCTCCGAGGCGCCGAGCTGCGGCCCGCGCTGCGAATGTCCACCCAGCCACTGCTCCACCGGCGTGGCCGTGGGTGACCAGTCGTACGGCGTCGTGACCGCGGCCGCCCCTCCGGGCTTCACGATCCGCGCGAGCTCCGTCACCGCGCTACGCGGCACCGGCACACAGTCCACCAGGTTCAGGCTCGCTGCCAGCGCGAACGTGCCATCGGCGAACGGCAGCGCCATCGCATCGCAGCACCAGAAGTCCACGCGCTCGTCTGCTTCGACCGTCAGTTCCACGTCGTCGTAAGCCAGACCGACGCGCCTCCGGGCGTAGCGCACCCGCTGCTCCCGCAAAGCCGTTGCCCCGACGCGCAGCATGGCGAAATTGAGATCGATGCCCACGGTCAGCCGCTGCGTCTGCGCCGCCAGGGCGAACGTCGTCCCGCCGACGGAGCAGCCGATGTCGATGCCCGGTCCAGCCACGTCCGCCTGCAGGCCTTCGAGCAGCGTCTGCGCAGAGCGGCTCTCGTAGTGGTCGTACGCGTAGATGCTCAGGTGCTGGCGCAGCGTGTCGTACGGTGACGACGGCCCGAGGACGTCGCCGAGCAGCGACTCCATGGCAGGGGAGAGATCGGTGCGCTGCAGCACCTGCAGAGGATTCGCCGCCAGCCAGCCGCGGATCGCCGCCACGATGATGGGGATCCCGTCGATGACCGGGTACTCGCGGAGACACGCGTCATTCGTGCAGCCGAGGATGCCTTCTTCGATGTCCGGTTGGGCGGTGGGCGGTTGGGCGGTTGGGCGGGAGTGCCCAATCCAATTCACCGCCAGCGGTGCCGCACGGCAGACGGGGCAGATGGGACGGAGGGCTTCGAAATGCGCGAGCCGCAGGTCAGCCTCCGATCAGCACCGTCGGACAGCCGGGCGGCAGGACCTTGCCCGTCGGGCTCGGGATCGGCGCGACGCACGCCACGTGCGACGTCATGTCCCCCGCACGAGCTGCCGGCATGTTGCCGATCAGCACCGTCGCCGACCCGAGGGCGATCATCCCCGGCCCGCCCGGAACGCAACCCGGCAGCGTGCAGGGAGTGGTCGTGTCGGTCGACCGCGCCGCCGGCATGTTCCCGATCAGCACCGTGAACTCCCCTTTGATGATCGTCAGCGGCAGACAGGGATGCGGCGCCGGCGCCGGCACCGGCGCGGGAGGATGGATCGGCGCATGGCAATGCGGCGCATCCTGCAGCACCATGTCGGTGACCCGCGCGGCCGGCTTGGACATGAGGGGAGTATAGGCCGCGCCGAGGCGCGGCCGTTGTTGTTTTGGTGGAGGAGCGTCTGGAGCGCCGGCATCTTGCCGGCCGGTCCGCCGGCATCTTGCCGGCGGTGTTCGTCTGGACTGCGGCGATGAAAGGCGCCGGCTGGATGCCGGCGGACCGGCCGGCAAGATGCCGGCGCTCCAAAGGCTCCTCGTCTCCCTCCCATCAGCTATCCTCCCACCCGTGAGCACCGTCGAAGAAAAACTGGACCTCGACGCCGAGGGGCGCGTGCGCCACCGCTACCACCTCCGCGAGGGCCTGCTCGACGGCGATCTCATTCGCTACGACGAGGACGGCCTCGTCGAGGCGGTCATGCCGTATCACGCGGGCAAGCTGGAAGGGGAGGGGCGGTTCTTCGACCATGGGCGGCTGCAACTGAAGGTCGAGTACCGCAACGGCCTGCAGGACGGCGAGACCATCGTCTACGGCGAGAACGGCAAGCCGACGCTGCGCTCACACTACCGTGCCGGGCGCCTCGACGGAACCTCCTTCTGGTACCGCCCGGACGGCTCCCTCCTGCGCACCGCCGAGTACCTCGAAGGGCAGCCAGACGGCCCGCCCGTCGAGTACGACGAGCGCGGACGGGCCAGGAGATAGCGCGTGCCGAAGCAGGAGATCGTCACCTTCCGTCTGCACCGCAAAGGCGTCTGGCTGATCGTCATCGGAGGGTTGTTCGTCGCCGTGCTGATCTTCGCCGCCGGCTATCTCACGGCGAGCTGGCGTAGCAACGCGATTTCCGATTCCCGATTTCCGGTTCCCGGAAAGGCAGTCGCACCCGCACTGCCCAAAACGCCGGCGATCCCCGCGCCACCACCACCCGGAAACCGGATGCCGGAAATCGGAAATCGCGCCTCCGCCCCGGCGGCGGCGACGCTCACCCTCCGCGTCGGCGCGTACGCCACCGAGGAGGAGGCCAAGGCGGCCATGCAGACGCTGACCGCCGCGGGGCTCGAGCCGGCGCTCGTCACCGCGCCGACCAGCGGCGGCAGCACCCTCTACCTCCTGCATGCCGGCAGCTACCCGTCGCGTGCATCCGCCGCGGCGGCGGTGAAAGAGCTGGGAAAACGGGGCATCGCCGCCGCGGTAGTTCCGGAAACCAAGAGCCACTTATAATTGCGCATGCTTCGGTTCCCGGTGCCCCTGGTCCTCCTGGTCGTCGTGTTTCTATTCGCCTGCGATTCGGGCAATCCCGTCGCGCCTACCGACACCGGGACACCGCCTCCCTCCGGCGCCGTCATCCTCACCGTCACGGCCAACCAGTCGCGGGTAGAAGCCGGCTCGAACGTCCCGGCCACGCTCACCATCACGGCCCGCCAGAACAACGCCCCGGTCGCCGACAACACCGAAGTGGCCATCAACACGAACCTCGGCTACTTCTCCCTCGACTCCGCCGGCAAGCCGGTCCAACTGACGACCGCCCGTCTCACCGGCGGCACCGCCATCGTGCAGTTCTTCGCCGGCAGCGACGCCGGTACCGCGACCATCCTCGCGCAGGTCGGCACCAGCGTCGGCCGCCTCAACCTGCCGGTCGTCAACCCGCCGGCGCTCCCGTCGGCCGACTTCTCGTTCGAGGTCAGCGGCACCGCCGTCCTCTTCACCAACCTCTCGACCGGCTCGCCCACCAGCTACCGCTGGCAGTTTGGCGACGGCACCGAAAGCACCGCCGTCACGCCACCGCAGCACGACTACAAAACGCCCGGCAGCTACACCGTGACGCTCACCGCCTCGAATGGCGCCGGCTCGAGCTCCAAGAGCAAGTTCGTCACCGTGACGGCCGCGCCGGCCGTCAACGCCGCCTTCACCTTCGAAGCCGCGGGGCTCAAGGTGCTGTTCACCGACGCCTCGAGCGGCACGCCCGTCTCCTGGCTCTGGACCTTCGGCGACGGCGGCATCAGCACCGAAAAGAATCCCTCCCACACCTACGAGCGCGCCGGCTCCTACGAGGTGTCGCTCACCGTCGGCAACGCCTTCGGCAGCACCTCCTCGACCCGCCGCTTCGTCACCGTCACCCTCGGCGAAGCCCCCCGCGCCGACTTTACTTTCGAGGTCAGTGGTCTCAAGGTCCTGTTCACCGACACCTCCACCGGCGGCACGCCCACCGACTGGCTCTGGAACTTCGGCGACTGCGCGACCACCAGCCCCTGCACCGCCCTCACGAAGAACGCCGAGCACACCTTCACCGCCCCCGGCACCTACGAGGTCACGCTGAGCGTGACGAATGCCGCCGGCTCCAGCAGCAAGAGCCGCTTCGTCACCGTGGCCATCGCCCCCGTGGCCGCCTTCGACTTCAGCGTCAACGGCTTCAACGTCGCGTTCACCGACCGCTCGACGAACAACCCGACGCAGTGGGCCTGGGACTTCGGCTGCGCCGGCTGCACGTCGACGGAACAGAACCCCACGTTCACCTACCCGAGAGCCGGCAGCTACACCGTGACCCTCAAGGTGACGAACAGCGCCGGCACGAACAGCATCAGCAAAGTCGTCCAGGTCCGCGACGCCCAGGCCTTCTTCACCTACCAGACGAACGGCCTCACCGTCACCTTCCAGGACCGCAGCGCCGCCAACGTAACCTCCCGCCAATGGAACTTCGGCGACTGCGAACCCAGCAGCCAGGGCTGCCTCGTCTTCGACGACCCCAACCCAACGCACACCTACGCCGCCGCGGGCACGTACACGGTGTCGCTGACGATCATCACGTCATCGGGGCAACAGGCGACAAACACGCAGGAGGTGACGGTGGCGCCGTGAGGGGGAAGCGTTTTTCTTAGCTTCGCGCCCGCCGCTCATGGCGGCGGCGGAGGCAGCTCTATGGCGGGTCGAAAATCGATGCCTTGGGGTTGACGCGCCGTCCCGCATCGAGACGCGTGACAGCCATTACCTTGTGGCTGCAAATACCCCGTTGCAAACATTGCGCGGCCGTTGGCATTTCGTGGCCGTGCTTGCGGCTACCCTATGAGGGCGTGCTGAGCACCGAGCGACGTACTAATGGCGCGGCGCGAGGGCGTTTCTGTCAGCAATCGTTGGTATAGCGTCGTCGCTTCAGAATTCGACATATCTATAAATCTAAATGCTGACGCCGCTAAGTAGGATTGATCGAGGTCGAACGCGAGCCATCTGCGATTCAGTTGCTCGCAAACAGCTCCAGTCGTATTTGAGCCGGCAAAGATGTCAATCACGAGGTCATTTGGATTCGTCAAGAAATGAATGAAAAACTCCGGTAGTTTCGCCGGAAACCGGGCTGGATGGCTACTCACCCCTGTCACCTTGCAGTAGCGCAAATATTGCGAGTTGCTTTCGGTATTCGAGATTTGAAGCAGGTTCGATGGAATCGCGCCGCCGTTATCGTCGGCAAACCGTCCGCTGATGTCGTGACCAGACGGACGGCCTTTAGGCGTGTAGAAGCTATCTGCATTTTTCAGGAGCTTCTTCATGCGCTCGGAATACGGTGTTAATACCTTTGTAACGTCAGCTTTCGGTTCATCCGTCTTCGAAAACCACCAAATGGTATTGACGGAATCTTTGGCGCGAATCTTTCGCTTGTTCACCCACTCAATCGGCGATGGGAGTTTGGCCGGGTTGAACCAGAAGAACTCTTCCGCCAAGTTCCACCCCTGCTCATCGCACATGCGTAACAACAACCGGAAGTTGTAGAGCGATCGGACGGGCCGTCCCTTTCGGTATGCACCTCCTAAATCCACGACAAAGCTTCCGGTCGCGTTGAGCACGCGCTGGACTTCGGCGGCGAACGTAATGAACCACTCGACGTACTCGTCTTCAGCGACGTTACCGTACTCCTTTTGGCGTTGGAGCGCGAACGGTGGCGAGGTGATAACTAAATCGACGGACTCCGCTGGGAGTTCCTGAAGCAACTCTCGCGAGTCGCCGACGTGAGCCGACCCAAGCGGCGTTCGATAAAGTGCAGCAGTACGCATCAATACATCTCCAATTGGTAGATCCAGCTACTTGTGAGCTTCCAGAGCAGCGTGACGGCAAAATACAACTCGGCGTCACGGGCGCGAAGGTGCTCCACATGCTCGATGAGGCGAGACGCCTCCTGCGTTCCGACGATATAGGCCACCCAGTGGCGTGTGTCGACGTCATCGAGGTTCGTGAAGAGTTGGTCCACATCGAAAGTACCGGACTGGCTCAGCGCCCACGCGACACCTGGGCGCGCTGTTGCGGTCGCGTCCGGAAGGGCGTCAACTACGTTACGGGGATAGTGTAGTGCCACTCGCGCCAGCGCTCGGGCGGCTTCTACGCGCAGTAGAGGATCCGTCGCATTGAAGGTTCCAATTAGTGCATCGAGAACGGTGGGGGCTCGAAGCTCTCCCAGGCCCCAAGCTGCTCCGGCTCGAATTTCTGGATGTTGCGTCTCGTCGCGGAGGACTGCTTCCAACCGCTGCTGGCTGTTCTCGCCACCGATCTCGGCAAGCACGATGACCGCCTCGAGGCGCTCCTGCAGGTAGTTCGATGACAGGCAGCCGTCGATGATCGACCACCCGATGTCATCGTTCCAACGAGCCAGGCCCGAAGCTGCTTCAAGGCGTACGTAGACATGTTCCGACCCGTCAGCAGCGCGTGAACGAAGCGCGCCACGTGCAGGCTCCTCTTCGAAATGTCTAAGCGCTTTCACGGCTGTATAGCGATCCGTTAGGGCAGTGCTGTTCAAACGAGCTAGATATGTAGCCGCGGTTGCGTCCGCCGGACATGCGATCGACGTTGTCACGGGTACGACTGCCGCCAAAGCTTGACGCGCCACGACCTTGACGCCTTCCGATACGAGTGGCAGCAGCGTGGTGCGCTTACGCTTCAGTGCGACCGTCAGGAGGTGATTGTCAGCGGCGCGACGAATCTGAACCCGCGCTCCTGACGCGACAGTCACTGTTCCAGCGCTACTTGCAGCGGCTGACGGCCAAACGATTCGCGTCTCGAACGCTTCGCCTGCGCCTTTAGGCTTTTGCACCTCTGCCATCTGTGCTGCCACCGCTTGTCGCATGTCGGCGACACGGATGAACTGCACCGGATCTAGCGCTCGCCAGTCGATCGGTCTTTCGCCGTTCTTCTCGCAAACAACGATGGCGATCCAGTCGTTATCGGCTAATCCCACATCCCAGCCGCGGTCTGGGTCGGAGATGGAGTGCGACATCGAAATCTCAAAGGACTTCTTCGCTCGTGACTCGACCCGCGTCGCACAAGCTAGACAAAGAGCGTCCGGAACCCTGATCCGTTTGATCTTGATGCTCTTCCAGATCTTGAAGTTGCTGGAGAAACGCTCGAGTTCGATAGGACGATGGGCGTCCGAGGCGAGTTGGGCCAGCACTTTCTGCGTTCCTATCGCTCCCATCGAAACTTTCGAGAGGAAGCTTTCATCCGTTTTGAACGACACCATGCGCGCTGGCAAGTATGCCTCACGATAAGGTGCTTCCTCGGGGGAAATCTCTGCCTTCACTCGAACGTAATGATGGTGGTGAGGACGTAGTTGTCGCGTCGCCGCTGACGACTCCGCACCTCACATCCATCTGCCGCCGCCACACCGTCCAGCCGCCGTTCTGCTACTCGTGTCCCCTCGATTTTGGGTCCGGCGTCCAGGTGGCGACAATTTCTCGGTACTCGCTGTTGCCGCCGGGATACACGAATCTCTGCCTGACAGATGAGTGCACGAGAAGATGAGGGAGCGGGGGTGAGTTTGATTTGTTTCTGCGAGGCGGGGCTACGATGCCGCCCCCTCCACCTTCACATTATCGAGGCCGCCGGGGCTTGTAGCAAGCCCTGGCTCCTACCGCATCATCGCCGACCTAACGCCGCAACTTGCGGCACGGGAGGCACCAATGCGAACTGATGGTGGAACTGCGATGAGCGCCCATGCGGTGGTGATCGCCGGCGGAGGGCCGACGGGGTTGATGCTGGCGGCCGAGTTGGCGTTGGCGGGGATCGATGTGGCGATCGTCGAGCGGCGCGTCGATCAGAAGCTGGCTGGGTCGCGCGCTGGGGGGCTGCACTCGCGGGCGATCGAGGTTTTGGATCAGCGGGGGATTGCGGAGCGGTTCGTGGCGGAGGGGCAGAGGTATCCGGCGGTGGGGTTTCACATGATGCAGTTGGACATCAGCGACTTTCCTTCGCGGCACAACTACCTCCTCGGGCTGAGGCAGAACCATATCGAGCGGATTCTGGCGGAGTGGGTGGGGGAGTTGGCGGTGACGATGTACCGCGGGCGTGAGGTGACGGGGTTCGCGCAGGATGACACGGGCGTGGACGTCGCGCTGTCCGGCGGGGAGTCGCTGCGGGCGGAGTATCTCGTTGGGTGCGATGGGGGGCGGAGTCTGGTGCGCAAGTTAGCGGGGATCGGGTTTCCGGGGTCGGAGCCGACGATGAGCTGGTTGATCGCGGAGGTCGAGACGGCCGAGGAGCCGAAGTGGGGGTTTCATCAGGACGCGGTGGGGATTCATGCGATCGGGCGGGTGGGGACGGATGGGCCGGTGGGGATCGTGTTGACGGAAGCGGAGTTGCGTCGGGACAGCGAACCGGCGCTGCGCGAGGTCAGCGAGGCGCTCGTCGCCGTCTACGGGACGGACTTCGGGATCCGCAGTCCCACCTGGATCTCACGCTTCACCGACATGACGCGTCAGGCGGCGACGTACCGCGACCGGCGCGTACTGCTGGCCGGCGACGCGGCGCACGTGCATCCGCCGATGGGCGGCCAGGGGCTCAACATCGGCGTGCAGGATGCGGTGAACCTCGGCTGGAAGCTGGCGCAGGTGGTCAAAGGGACGTCGCCGGAGAGCCTCCTCGATAGCTATCAGGCCGAGCGCCACCCGGTCGCGGCTCGCGTGCTGCGGAACACGATGGCGCAGGTGGCGCTTCGCCGCACGGATGACCGCAGCAAGGCTCTCGGCGAGATCGTCGCGGAGCTCCTGCCGATGGAGGAGCCGCGCCGGCGGCTGGCGGCAGAGCTGTCCGGGCTCGGCGTGCACTACGACCTCGGCGAGGGGCATCCGCTGCTCGGACGGCGCATGCCCGATCTCGACCTCGTCACCGCCGACGGCCCGCTGCGGGTCTTCACGCTGCTGCACCATGCCCGGCCGGTGCTCCTCAACCTGGGTGAGCCCGGCGCCATCGACATCGCGACGTGGACCGATCGCGTCCGGTTGGTTGACGCCAGATATGAGGGGACGTGGGAGCTTCCGGTGGTCGGGCCGGTCACGGCTCCGAAGGGGGTGTTGATCCGGCCTGACGGCTATGTGGCCTGGGTCGGGGATGGAAGCGGCGCAGGGTTCGAGGAGGCGATGGGCAGGTGGTTCGGGGGGTGAGGATGCACTAGTTTGGAGTGCGGCAGCGACGCTTCATCAGTTGCCGCTTTCCCATAGCCGCAGCGTCGAGCTACGGCCTGCGTGGCGGGAGTCGAAGCTTTAAGTCTCCGAGTCAAAGCTCTGAGTCTCCGAGTCAAAGCTTTGAGTCCCCGAGTCAAAGCTTGAGTCCCCGAGGCAAAGCTTTAAGTCCGCGAGTCAAAGCTTTAAGTCCGCGAGTCAAAGCTTTGCGTCTCCGAGTCAAAGCTTTGCGTCTCGGAGTCAAAGCTTTAAGGGCGCGAGTCAAAGCTTTAAGTACGCGAGTCAAAGCTTTACGTCTCCGAGTCAAAACTTTACGTCTCCGAGTCAAAGCTTTAAGTCTCCGAGGTCAAAGCTTTGAGTCCCGGAGTCAAAGCTTTGAGTCCTGGAGTCAAAGCTTTGAGTCCCCGAGGCAAAGCTTTAAGTCCCCGAGGCAAAGCTTTGAGTCCCCGAGGCAAAGCTTTACGTCTCCGAGGCAAAGCTTTACGTCTCCGAGGCAAAGCTTTGAGTCCGCGAGTCAAAGTTTTACGTCTCCGAGGCAAAGCTTTGAGTCCCGGAGTCAAGGCTTTGAGTGCCCGAGTCAAGGCTTTGAGTGCCCGAGGCAAAATTTTAAGGTCTCGGAGTCAAAGCTCTAAGGCCTGGAGACAGAGCTTGCGCGCTGGGTAACACCGACGGCTGTCGCCGTTTGCACGGTTGCGAAGCACGCGGCACAGCGCAGCCCGGAAACCGGAAATCGAAATCCGAAATCAGCCTCTCCCTACTTCACGGCGGTAATCAACACACTCCACTCGTTCGCGCGGTAGTTCCCGTTCACGCCGTCTACGTTCGTCGTGATGATGCGGCGGTCGTACGTGGTCCAGGCGAAGGCGACGTGGAGCCAGTCGAGGCCGACGCCGGCGGTGAGGATGTTGCGGTCGGAGTCGGCGAGGAAGGGGCCGACGGTCTGGTCGGGCTGCGGGCTTTGTTCGAAGGCGTAGCCGAAGCGCACCTGGGGGCCGGTCGGGAACTGGAAGCGCAGGCCGGCGCGCAGTGACGACGTGTCCTTGAAGTCCAGGCGGTAACGGGTGTCCAGGTTCGGGTTGGCCGAGAAGGCGAAGTTCACTTCCCGGACGTCGCTCCAGCCGGTGCGGGTGTAGTCGACTTCGACGAGGACCGGCTTGGACGGGCTCCAGGCCACGGCGGCCGTCGCTTCGGCGGGGAAGTTGAACCCTGACGACAGCGGCAGGGGGCGGTCGAAGGGGAAGGCGGCGGCGACGAGCTGGTCGAACTGCGTGTCGCCGGTGGCGATCTGCGTCAGCGTGCCGACGCCGACGTAATCGGTGCTGATGGCGCTGCGGTAGGTGAGGCCCCAGGCGAAGTGGGGGCTGGGGCGGTGGAGCACACCGGCGCTGAAGCCGAAGGCAGGCTCGAGGTCGGTGCTCATGGCCACCGAGGCGATGTTGCGCGTCACGCCGTCGAGCTCCGCGCCGAGGAGACGGGTGGCCGACACTTTGGAGGAGCGGTAGATGATGCCGGCGCCGATACCGAGAGTGGAGCCGGCGCGCACGGCGATGGTCGGGGCGAAGTCGAGCGCTTCGAGGCTGGAGCGGGTGGCGAGAAAGCGTCCGGCGAACTGCTCCGGCTCGGCCCATTCGGTAGTCCGGCGGTAGGGGTAGAACGTCCCGAGTCCGGCGACGATGCGGTCGCCGAGCGGCATGGAGAGGAAGGCGTGGGGGATCAGCTCCCGGTTCTTCTGCTGCTCGGCGACGGTCCCGGCGCCGATGCCCGGCGGCAGGCCCTGATACAGCCCCTGGTTGAGGGAGGTGACGTTGAGACCGGCGGCGATGCCTTTCGGCTTCTCCAGCAGGGCCAGGCCGCCGGGGTTGTAATAGATGGCCGAGGCATCGTTGGCCTGCGCCGCAAACGCGCCTCCCATGCCGGCCGCTTTTGCATTCTGATCGCTCGCCTGCAGCGGGAGAGCGATGAGGAGCAGGGCGGCGGCGAGGATGGTTTTCGGCATGCGGCGCCAGTCTACCCGAGGGGAGGGAGGGGCAATGTTGAATGGTGACTGTTGAACGTTGAATGCGGGGCACGTTCGGCCTCGGGTCTCCCCTTCAACATTCAACATTGAGCATTCAACATTGCTCTTCTCGTCATCGACGGAGGTATCGGCGCACGCTGTGCGCCTGTACAACCAGGAGCAAAGGCGCGGCGCCCGCCTGTTTCTGTCACACTTCCGCCCATGCGCGAATGGACTGTCCCGAACTCTCGCGGGACCATCATCATCGTTCACGGCCTCGGCGAGCACAGTGGCCGCTACCGGCAAGTCGCCGCGGCCCTCAATGCCGACGGCTGGTCCGTCATCGGTTACGACCAGGTCGGCCATGGCATGGGCGGCGGAAAGCGTGGTGCGATCCCGAGCCGCAAGGCGCTGCTCGACAAGCTCGCCGCCGTCGTCGACGGTGCCCCGACCCGCCGCGTGATCCTCCTCGGCCACAGCATGGGAGGCGTCGTCGCCGCCCGCTTCGTCGCCGGGAACATCCGTCCGGTGGACGCCCTGATCCTCTCCTCGCCGGCGCTCGACCCGGGCCTCAAGCGGATGGAGCAGATGGCGGTGCGCGTGCTCGACCGGCTCGCCCCGAACTTCCAGACGCGCAACGGCCTCGATACGTCGAAGGTCTCGCACGATCCGGAGGTGGTCCGGAACTATAAGAGCGATCCGCTGAACCACGACCAGGTCACGCCCCGGCTGGTGAAGTTCATCATGGACGAAGGGCTGTACGTCCGTAAGCGCGCCGCGCAGTGGCGGGTGCCGACGCTGCTGATGTGGGCCGGCGACGACCATCTCGTCGCGCCGGGAGGCAGCGCCGAGTTCGCGGCGAAGGCGCCGCGCGACGTCGTCACGGCGCGCGAGTGGCCGGGGCTGTACCACGAGATCTTCAACGAGATGGAGCCGGCGCGTGGGCAGGTGATCGCGACGATGATTGCGTGGCTGGATGCGCTCCCGGCGCCGGTCCGGACGTTGCCCGAGGGCCTGGAGGCCCTCCCGGTGAGCGCGCCGGCCGAAGTGGAGTGAGGAGTTGGAAACCGGCGCCTGCGGCGCGGACAGACAAGAGTG
>DASWMP010000141.1:0-7586 GCA_036399695.1 Thermoanaerobaculia bacterium
TCCTAAGTGGTCGTGCCATAACGCCGAAGATCTTCCCTCGGCTAGCCGCGGGCGCCGAGGACCGCACCCACTGGTAGAGAACCGGCCATCCGACCTCCTCGGAATGGAAGATTTCGGCACGAAGCGTCTACACCTCGTGGACTGAGCTTCGCTACCGGGGGGGCTCCACGGACAATCCGAAGGTGCGGCCCCTCCGCTCCCGGGGGCTCCAGCGGACAATCCGAAGGTCTGACCCCTCCGCTCCGCGGGCTCCTCCACCTCTCCGCGAGGGGGAACTGGAATACAGCCATGGCGTCCGTCTCAATTTCTGTCGAGCAGATGGAGGCCGGTATGGCAACGAAACGAGAGACGAAAGCGACGGTTGGAACAACTACGTTCAAAGTTCCGCGCGGGGTCACGTGGGTTTCGCTGGTGGGGTGCGGCGGCGGTGGTGGCGGCGCGGGAGGCGACGGTGGCGTTTCCACTCGCCAGGGCAGCGCGGGAGGCGGCGGGGGCGCCGGTGCGCCGGTGATTGCGACGACGCTCGAAGTAGAGCCCGAGACGACGATCGACATCGTCATCGGGAAGGGCGGTCTCGGAGGCAATGGCGGGACGCGCGGAGAACCGGGCAGACCACCCAATCCTTCCGACGGCGATCCCGGAGAGCCTCCTGTGCCGCCCGGCGACGGCGAGCCTGGAGAAGAGGGACAAGCGTCGAGGTTCGGCACGCTGATTTTCCCAGGAGGACGCGGCGCAATGTCGCGGATCGGCGCCAGCGGTTCGAGCGCCGGCAACGGAATTCCGGCGGTCGCCGCCGGCGACGGCGGAACACCGACTCGGCCCGGAACGAATGGTGACCGGACGCCTTACGCCGCCGGCGGCGCCGGCGGTCAGGCCGATGCGGGCGCAGGAGGCGGCGGTGGTGGCGGCGGAAGCCTCGGAGAGGGTGGCCTCGGTGACCCCGCCGCCGACCCCCAGTTCCACCACGGCGGCCGAGGCGCGGGCGGCGGCGGCGGCGCCGGAGGAAACCGCAGTCGAGGGACGCAGGGCGGCACCGGTGGCGCAGGCTTGATCAACATCTTTTGGATCGAATAGCCGCAGGCCCAGACGATTGCAGAGACGCGGCGGCGGTTCCGGCGCGCCGCGTCTCTGCCCGCGAGCGTCGGCTGTTGCGCGGGGTCAGACTTCTTTTTGCAGGCTGGCCACTCCCGCAGCCGACTGGCGGTGAGAAGGCCTGACCCCACCAATGAAGCACCCCAGTCGACTGGCCGAGGGAAACGCCTGACCCCACGAATGATCACCCCACGAATGATCCCGGGCCATCCGAAGGTGTGACCCCTTCTCACCCGAACGATTCGAAGGTGTGACCGCTGCTCCGCGTTAAGGTGTGACCCCTGCTCCGCGTTCGGGCCGGTGAACGCGCGCATCGTGCGCATCCTCACCCTCAGCGGCGCGACACACCCCCAGCACCGATGCTGCAAGTCTACTGATCGTGAGTTTCTTAAGTTGTCGTGCGTCATTCATAGGTGCGAAGCAGCATGGCTACGATCCGGCCTCGAGCGCGGTGCTGGCGGTTGCATCCTGCACCATGCCTGCAACAGCGTTCTTCGTGACTGTGAGAGGTCGCGCGTGCGCGGCATGAACGACGGCTCCATCCAGTTCGCCGGGTCCGTCGCCGTGAGGATCTGCGCGGCCGCTGCCGCCACGCTGGCCTCTTCGTTGAGCTGTACGTACTGGTTCATGGCCGGGAAGAGCAGGTAATACGTTCGCAAGACGTTCTGATAGACGACGGCGAACGTCAGCGCGGCGTTGCCGACGGGCGTAGGCGATGCGGGATCGGCGTAATACTGCGAGAAGTCGACGGCGTTCGGAAGGATGCGCAGGCTGATGGAGGTCGTGTTCGTCGTCACGATCCAGGCCAGGGGAGCGATAAAGGCGCTCCAGCTCGACGGCGGCGCGGGTTGATCGCCGACTGTGAAGACGAAGTTGAAGTTGCCCGCCTGCGACACGTCGACTGTGAGCGAATCGCCGGGTTGAAAATTGCTCGTGAGCAGGAGTCTCTGCCCTGGTGTCTGCAGCGGTACGGTCGCGTAACTCCAGACCGAGATCGGAGGACAGACGGTGAGCTCCACGCCGCGCCTGTAGACGCTGACCGTCGCCCGCTCCGGGCTTCCCTGATTGACGAACGAATCGCCCGCGCCGAACTGCTCGGCATAGATCGACAACTGGTTCGTGGCGATGTAGTAGTCGGTCTCGCTGAGCATCCGGCCCCACGCCAGGCTATCCAGCGTAAAGGCGGCGTTCGGATCGCTCAGAGCCGTTTGGGCCGCGGCATTGCCGCTGATGTCGTAGTCGAAGAGCCAGCCGAGCTGATTGCCCCGATCCGTGTCGGTGTAGTCGACCGTGGCGATCGGCACGCTCGTTCCGTTGCCGTTCACCACGAGCGTGACTGGCTGGAAGTCGTACTTGCCGTTCGTGTACGGGGGACCCGAGGAGCTCGGCTGGTAGTTGTCCGGAAACGTGCCGACGAACTCGACGGAGATCGTATTGCCCTTCTGCGACACCATCGCCGGAGCGAGCGGGATCACGCCGCCGCCGTTGTTGTTCGGCGAAGACGTCTTGATCCACCCGGACGGCGTCGAAGGCGGCGACTGCGGCTGCGCAGGCGGCTGCGACGGAACAAGGAACCGGCCGACCGGACCGGTGGTGATCGCCTCACCCGCATAAAGCGGCGCAATCGTGGCCACGATCTGCGCCGTCGCCGGGTTCTGCTGCTTCTTCTGATAGAGGGCGGCGAGATCGCTCGGCGCCCCTACCGGGATGATGACGTTGTAGATGTAGTAGCGAAAGATCGCCCCGATCGCATCTTCGAAGCCGGGGATGTTGAACGGAGTGCATTCCGACTTCAGCACGACGTGATAGAGGTAGCCGCCGGCGCCCTGGTCTGCCACTGCATTCACGTTGCGGAAGTAGTTGATCCACTGGCAGGCGCCTTTGGATGCCGGCCCCCGCACCACGGGTGAAGAGCCGTTCGCGAGGGTCAGTTGCGGGATGAAGAACTGCGTCGCCGGCGGCGAGCCCTGCGGGTTCAGATCGCAGATCACGCCCGAATAGGTGAGCGACGCGCCGATGAGCGAGCTCACTGGTACTGCCGGATCGGACGACGTGAGCAGTTGATTGGGCCCGTTGACCACCGAGATGACCGTGGCATTGCAACTGGTGCCTGCATCGCCGTAGTAGTTCCATTCGGCGGGGACTTGCTGTTGCGCGGAGCTCGGCGGCGACGTGTTCAGGTTCTGGACCTGCTGGATCCAGTTCACGAAATCGTCGTCGTTCATTCCGAGCGTGAGCGGCGTGACGTCTGCCGAATCGAAAAGCGCAGCCGTCTGGCCGTCCGGCGCAACAAATGTCGGATTGAAGGAGAGATCGTCATTGTTCGCCGTGGCGGGATTGAGCGTGAGCGTACCCGTGAGATTGATGCGGGGAAAATCGAACAAACTCACCTTGCCTCCACTGAGGCCGGAACTGTGGTCTTCATACCCGGAAGACGCCCGGGTAATGCATGGCGTGAATCCACGCGCCTCGGGTCGACGCACCACTGGCTCGCCACGTCGTCGACCTGCTGTCGCTGTCGCTGTTTCAGACGTCCAGGAGACCTTCGGATGCGCGCTCATTCGTCCCATAGGTCCCATACGTCCCGCAGGTCCGATTGGGGGTCGTGGCCAGCCAATCCTTCGTCAGCGCCAGGGCCACGTTCCACAGCACCCAGCCGGCGATGGCGGGCGCCAGATGAAGCCACGAGACGTATCCCACGACAAAGTGCACCGCCAGCGCGCAGAAGAACGCCACGTTGCCGCCCCAGGCCAGTGCCAGCCAGAGCCAGCGCATGCCGGCGCGGAAGCCCCACTGCGCCGCAAGCCAGACGGTGATGCCGTTGGCGATGAGCATCCCGCCGAGGCTGGCGCGGTCGTGTGCGACGAGCGGCACGAGGCGCTCGTATGAGAGCCGCAGTTGCGCCGCCGTGGTGCGCATGAAGGCGAGGTCGGTATCGACGAACACCGCCGTGCAGCCGACGGTCGTGATAACGATGCCGGCGCCCGTCAGTCCGACGCCGAGCAGGATGAAGAGCAGTTGTCCCCACTGGCCGCGCCGCCACGCCGCGCTCTCCGTCCACTCGGCCACCGGCGGCTGCGGCGGCGACGGCTGCATGACCATGCAGAGCAGCGTGAACTGCGTGATGATCGCGGTGACGAAGGCGTGGAACGGATCGAAGTAGCCGAAGCCGAGGAACGAGAAGAAGCTGAGGAAGCCGACGACGGCCGAGGCGATCACCGCCACCTGCGCCCAGTGCGCACCGCGCCGGATGCCGAACCAGCCGAGCGCCGTATAGAAGATGCCGATACTCAGCATCGCCCCGGCCAGCGAGATGCGGTCGTGAGCCATGAACGGCAGCAGCCGCGGATTCAGCGACACCATCTGCGCTCGGGTGAGGCCGCAGAGGCTTTCGTCGTACGGCAGCACGACGCGTGTGGAGGCGATAATGACGGCCAGTACGCCGCCGAACGTCATCCCCACGCCCATCAGCACGGCCCAGAACCAGGACCTGCGTGCGGCGTCGAGCGCGAGCGGCTCCGGTTCTTCGGGCTGGACGTGCCTCGAAAGCAGCGCTTCGTTGCAGCGCTTGATCAGCCCGGGGCCGGAACAGACGAGACCCGCGTCGACGATCGCGACGTTCGCGCCGGTATCGAGCAGGCGGCGTGCGTCGTCCGGTAGCGTGACGCCGGTGGCGACGACGATGGAGTCCTGCGGCAGCAGCGCGCGCAGTTCGCGCACCCGCTCCACGCCTCCGGTCGTCCGCACGCCCGCGGCGTCAGGATGTGGCGTCTCGTCCGAGAGCACCGGCTTTGCGCCGACAGCGTCGGGGACATTCTCCGGGCTGACGACGAACATGGCCGCCCGATCGTGCAACCCGGCCACGATCCGCCTCACCGCGGCGGGGTCCTGCGGCGCGATGCGCACGCACACCGGCACCTTGCACGCCGCGGCCCGTTCGAGATTGCCGGCCACGTCATTCACCCCGACGAGGAGCTCGCCGCCGCTGATGCTCCGTTCGTTCAGGTCGACGCGCCACTCCGGGATCATGCCGTTCGGCTGCTCCGCGACCGGGCCGACCTCGATCATCCCGACGCCGAACCGCGCAAAGGACGGCAGCGCCCGACCGGCCGGATCGATCAACGACCCCAGCGCCATCGGCCCCGTCAGTTCCAGTGCCCCCACGCGCGTCCGCAACCGCGGATCCGCCCGCATGTGCCCCAGAAAGTCGATGCCCTTCAGCCCCAGCGGGGACCGCGCCAGCGTACCGAGCGTAAACCCGGCCAGCCTCCGCGACCGCTCCGCGCCAATGGCAAGCATGAGCGGCCGCAGAAGAGTGCGATAGCTCCAGTCCGGCACCGCCACATGCTACGCCCATCTCGGAGTGCGGTGGCGAACGCCACCGCTCTGCGACGCGTGTACAAGAGCGGTGGCGTTCGTTCGCCACCGCTCTCCGAGATCTCACCCGGCCATTTGGCTCGGGCCACGAACCGCGCTTTTCGCGGGCTGTCTCCCGTGGACCGACCGCTGGCCAATCGCAGCCGGCGTGAGCCGGCGGCACGGTCTACCGCGCCTCGCGGTTGCGTCCCCAGAGGTTATCCAGCGCGAACGCCCCCGGCCCCCTCGCCGAGAGGTAGAGAAACAGCCAGCAGTACAGGATGGCCTTGTCGCCCTGGTTCACGTTCGGCCAGAACGATCCCTGTCCCGCGTGCCCCATGAAGTAGGCGAAGGCCATCAGGCCGCTCGACAGAAAGGCCGCCGGGCGGGTGAACAGCCCAACCGCGATGAGCGCGCCGCCGACCAGCTCGATGATGCCGGCGGTCCAGATCTGCGCCGTCATCGTCACGCCGGGCGGCATGCCGCCGAATGCGCCGAGGATCTTCTGCGCGCCGTAGCAGCAGAACATGATTCCGGCCAGGATGCGGAAGATCCCCAGGATCTTAGGGGCGAGGAGAGAGTAGCGTTCGACGATCATTGCCATGCTTCACACCTTCACGAACAGATTTTGAAGAACCGCGTCCGCCATCCTGTAACAAATCCAGCTTCCCCGGCGAATTCGTTCTTATGATGACCGCGTGCGCCCGTCGGACGACGAGCTCCGGCTGCTCATGGCCGAGTATCAGCAGGGAAGCGAAGAGGCATTTCGCGAGCTCTACATGAGGACTGCTGCCCCGATCGAGCGGTGCGTCCGGCGCTGGTCCGACTCCGAGCGTGCCGCCGACCTGACCCAGGAAGCCTTCCTCCAGATCCACCGCGCCCGGCGGACCTACCGGCCGGACTCGCCGCTCCTGCCGTGGATGCTGGCCGTCGCCCGGCACGTGGCGCTGCAGTATGTCCGCACGCGGGGGCGGCGCATCACCGAGGCGCACAGCGATGAAGCCATGCTCGACGCCGCGGTCGACTCGGGCGAAGCGGCACTGCTCGCCCGTCACGACCTGAACGAAGCGCTGAAAGAGCTTCCGGAGGACCAGCGCGAGGCCCTCTGGCTCACGGAGATCGAAGGCTTCAGCTCGGCCGAGATCGCCCGCATCACCGGCGCTTCCGAAGGGGCGGTGCGCGTGCGCGTGACCCGGGCGCGGCAGAAACTGCGGAAGGTCATGGAGCCCGCACGATGAACGACGAGCAGCGACGCGAAGTGCCGGCCGCGCTGGCGGCGAGGATCTCGGCCGATCTGGCGCCGGTGCGTCCGTTGCCGCGCGCGGAAATGCGCTTCGGCGTCGTAGCCCTGCTGGCGACGCTCGCCGCGGCCCTCATGCTCTTCGCCCTCGGCATGCGGCGCGACATGCCGTTCACCTCCCCCGTCTTTCTCATCATGCTGGCGATCCGGATCGAAGCAGGGGCACTGCTGGCGATCCTGGCGCTGCGCGAGAGCATCCCCGGCCGTCACGCGCGCCTCGACACGAAAGCGACGACCGTCCTCTTCGCCCTGGCCGTGCTGTTCCTGTTCCCCCGTTTCCTCACTGGCCCGCCGTCACCCGCTGGACCCGGCTTCTGCTTCCCGGTCATCGTGCTGGTGGCGCTGCCGTCCTTCGCGGCGCTGCTCTGGTTGCTGGCCCGCGCCTACCCGCTGCACCCCGTCCGCACCGGCGCCATCGCTGGCCTCGGCAGCGGTCTCCTCGCCGAAGCAGCCCAGTTCATCGCCTGCTCGAACTCCGGCTACATGCACGCGTCCGTCATCCACGGCGGCGCCGCGGTGAGCATGGCCATCTGCGGCCTCCTCGGCGGCTGGCTGCTGGAGATCCGCCGCCGTCGGCAGTTCTCCCTGGAGTGACGATGGGACAGATCGGACTTATGTGTTCGGCCGGACCGTTAGCCCGATCTCGGAGTGCGGTGGCGAACGGAGGGTGTCTCAAAACGGTGCGCCTCGATCTACTCCCTTGGTTCTGCCGTCGATGAACCGGCGCCTGCGGGCGCGGACAGACAGGAGTGTCTGTCCCACATTCAGATTCCGCCGAACATCGGGCACGCTGGCATTCAATGTGGGACAGACACTCTGTCTGTCTGCGCCCGCAGGC
>DASWMP010000142.1:0-12022 GCA_036399695.1 Thermoanaerobaculia bacterium
TGAGGCAGCGGTTCGGGGTTTTCCACTGCCAACCGCCAACTGCCAACCGCCAACTGCCAACTGCCAACCGCCAACTGCCAACTGCCAACCGCCAACTGCCAACCCGCCTCACCGCGGAACCGCGATCTCCGCCACGCTCACGTTCGGCAGCTTCAGGATCTCCTGCGGCTCCACCCTGATCTTGCTGGAGCGGTTGCCGCCGCCGAGGATCACGCGGGGGCGCTCCATGACCAGGTGATCCACGTAGACCGGGACCTCGGGCGGCAGGCCGACGATGGTCACGCCTCCGATCATCATGCCGGTGAGCTCCGCGGTCTCCTCGGCAGACGCGAATGAGAGTCGTTTGATGCCGGTGATCGCGGCGACGCGTTTGTTGACGTCGAGCTTCGTGTCGGCGCGGACCAGGCAGGCCACGTAGGTGCGTGGCGTGGTTTTGAGAGCGACGAGGATGGCGTTGCAGGCTTCGTCGGGGGAGATGCCGTAGTGGGCGCAGAACTCGGCGGTGTCGGCCAGGTGGGGCTCGCAGGCGAGTACCTCATATTGCACCCCGTGCAAGGTGAGGGCTTCGCGGACACGCTCGTGCAGGATCTGGGGGTCGCTCATGGTTGCCATGTATATCGCACAACATGGGCACGGCTCACGCATTGTTGGAACGTGTAAAAAGGAGAAGGCACATGCCCAATGTTCTGACCATGTTGAAATCGGATCACGCGACGATCAAGCGCCTCACGCGTGAGCTGAGCGAGCTCGAAGGAAACAGCGCCACGACGATCAAGCGCCGCGAGACGCTGGTGAACGACATCGAGCGCGAAGTGAAGATGCACGCGCAGAGCGAAGAGGAAGTGTTCTACCCCGCGTTCAAGACGGCCGTGAACCGCCAGAAGAACGAGGAAGCGGAGCACATGTTCTACGAGGCAGCCGAAGAGCACCACGTCGTCGACATGGTGCTGCCGGCGCTGAAAGCCGCGAACCCGAAGTCACACGAGTTCCAGGCGAAGGCGAAGGTCCTCAAGGAGCTGCTCGAGCACCACATTAAAGAAGAAGAGACGCAGATGTTCGCGCAGGCCCGCGAGATGTTCAGCGAGGAGCAGCTCCGCGAGCTCGGCGACCTGATGCAGGCCCGCAAGGACTCGGTGCAGGCGATGTGGGACAACCCGCTGCTCCGCCCGGTCAAGAAGCTCCAGAGCGCCGCGCACAAGCTGATGCCGACGAAGGTGAAGACGGCGAAAGCGAACGCGATCGCCAAGGGAATGGAAGCCGCCGGACGGTAGTCGGGCGATTTTCGATTTCAGGGGGGCCGGCGCGAGCCGGCCCCTTTGTTGCTCGCCTACGTTGACCGCGCGGTGCGGGCGGCGGGTTTGGTCTGGGCGGCAGACACCCGCGGCTTCATCTCCATCGCGCGGGGGATCCAGCGGCCGCTCAGGGGGTCTTTCTCGAAGCGACGACGCACTTCCAGCCAGGCGTGGCTCTGAGCCTCGTGGAAGTTGCTGGCGCCCCGGGTCCACTCCTCGTTGAACGCGTCGCGGTAGACGTGGAGGGCGGGCTCGGGCAGGTTGATCTGGCAGACGAACGGCAGGTCGTCGATCGACTGGTAGAACACTCTTTCCTCTTTCTAATCGTAGTACTCGTGGCCGAGGTGAGTCAGGGTCTGCTCTCCCATCGCCCAGCGCATGGTGTTCTTCAGCTTCATGAGCTGGATGAACAGGTCATGCTCCGGGTAGAGCTCTGGGGCGGTCATCGGGCATTTGAAGTAGAAGCTGAGCCATTCCTGGACGCCTGACCAGCCGGCGCGCTGCGAGAAGTCGAGCAGCAGGGCGAGGTCGAGGACGATCGGCGCCGCGAGGATGGAGTCGCGGCAGAGAAAGTCGATCTTGATCTGCATCGGATAACCGAGCCAGCCGAAGAGATCGATGTTGTCCCACCCTTCCTTCGCGTCGCCGCGCGGGGGGTAGTACTCGATGCGGACCTTGTGAAAGAGGTCGCCGTAGAGCGATTTGTAGAGGGCGGGCTGGAGGATGTAATCGAGGACGCCGAGCTTGGTCGTCTCCTTCGATTTGAACGACTCCGGGTCGTCCAGCACCTCGCCGTCGCGGTTGCCGAGGATGTTGGTCGAGAACCAGCCGCGGATGCCGAGCATGCGCGCCTTGAGCATCGGGGCGACGACGGTCTTCATCAGCGTCTGGCCGGTCTTGAAGTCCTTGCCGGCGATCGGGACGCCGGTGCGGCGCGCCAGCTCGAAGGCGGCGGGGAAGTCGACCGCGAGGTTCGGGGCGCCGTTGGCGAAGGGGACGCCTTCGCTGATGCACGCCCAGGCGTAGAGCTGCGAGTTGGAGATCGTCGGATCGTTGTTCTGCAGGGCCTTCTCGAACGTCTCCGGCGTGTGGTGGCAGCCGTTGGCCGAGACGTAGATCTCGGTGCTGCCGCACCAGACGGCCACGGCGCGCGAGCAGTTCTTCTCGCGCATGAAGGTGCGGATGTCCTCGCGCAGCAGCGCGACCATCTCCGCTTTCGTGGCGCCGGTCTTCACGTGCGTGCCGTTGAGGCGCTTGACGTACTCGGGGTAGAAGACGCCCGGAAAAGGGCGGATGGCTTCGAGCTCCTCGCGGATGGGATCGAGGTGCTCTTTCTTCAGGACGTCCGCGTGGACGGCGGACTCGTAGGCGTTGTCGGGGAAGATGTCCCAGGCGCCGAATTCGATGTCGTTGAGGTTGGCGAGAGGGAGGAAGTCCTTGATGCGAGGGGCATTCTTCTCGGTGCGCTTGCCGACGCGGATGGTGCCCATCTGCGTGAGCGACCCGACCGGTTCGCCGAGCCCCTTTCGCGCGAGCAGGACGCCCGCGATCATGGTGGTGGCGACGGCGCCCATTCCGGGCAGCAGGATGCCGAGCTTCCCCTCGGCCGGCTTCACTTCTTCGGGTTGCTTCACAATGGCTGAGTCGCAGCAAAACGCGGGCCACGCGTTTGCATGGGGCGTAAAGGCTGTTTTTGGTTTTTGGTTTTCGGTTGTTGGTGCTGGCGCTGTGCCGCACGCGTCGTATCCCACCAATAACCAAAAACAAACAACCGAAAACGAATCCCGTCCGGAGGTACAAATGCTCGAACAACTCACCGTCCTCTACCCGCGCGAGCAGTGGCAGGAACAGGCTCGGGGGAAGCTGTCGGCCTGGCTGGCGGCGGAGTTTCCGTCCATCTTCGTGGGGTTCGACAGTGCGCCGGCGGGGGCGTCCGCGGCGCTGGTGGCGTCGGAGTGGGACCGGCCGGACTTCGATACGTGGCGGTTCGACTGCGACGTGGACGAGATGGCGTCGAAAGACGCTTTCACGTTACTGATTGCCGATGACCGTGGCGAGCAGTCGCAGTTCCCGCTCGAGGTGCTGAACCGGGTGCAGCGGCACATCGACCGGCGCAACCGGCATTCGCAGGGGCAGCTCTTCGATCGCGTGCTGCGCCGGCATCGCAAGCTGCACGATCTTTCGAAGCCGCTGGTGCGGGCCGATTACAACCATGCCCTGGACGTCTGGCAGTGGGTCTTGCGGCTCGACGCGAACGCTTCGGCCGCGCTGCAGCTCGCGGCGCTGTTTCACGACGTCGAACGGCTCGCGTCCGAGGCTGATGAGCGGGTAGAGCATCTGGCGGCGGACTACCAGTCGTTCAAGGATGCGCATGCGCGGCGTGGCGGCGAGATCACGGCCTCGGTGCTCGCGGAAGCAGGCGTGCCGGAGGCGATGCGCAGCCGCGTCGCCGAGCTCGTGGCCATCCACGAGCACCAGTCCGACGACGCGGAAGTCGCGCTGCTCAACGACGCCGACGCCCTCTCCTTCTTCTCGCTCAACTCCAACGGCTACGCCGACTACTTCGGTCCGGAGCAGACGCGGAAGAAGGTGGCCTACACGTTGAATCGCATGCGCGGCGGTGCCCGCAAGCGCCTGGATACGATCCATCTGCGAAGCGATGTGGCCCAGGCGGTGGCCGCAGAGCGAGCGTGAAGGGGGGCAGTTTCTGGTTGTTGGTTGTTGGTTGTTGGTTTTTGGTGCTGCGCCCGGCGAGACCTCTCGTGCAGCGGAGCACCAAAAACCAACAACCAAAAACCAGAAACCAGTGCCCACAACGAGCGATGAAGCAACACGAGTACACGAGTACAGGAGTACAGGAATGAATCTGTCGACCGATGAGATAGAGCAGCGCGTCCGGTCCCTCGGCCAGTGGTTCCACAATCTCGATCTGCGCGGCGTGAAGACGGCGCCGGATCATTTCCTCGGCGATTACCCGAACATCAAGTGGCAGCTCTTCGCCCATGCGATTCCCGAGGACCTGACCGGCAAGTCGGTGCTCGACGTCGGGTGCAATGCGGGGTTCTACTCGATCGAGATGAAGAAGCGGGGGGCGGCGCGCGTCGTGGCCATCGACAGCGACGACATCTATCTCGAGCAGGGACGCTTCGCCGCGCAGGTCTGCGGCTACCCGGACATCGAGTTCAGGAACATGTCGGTGTACGACGTCGGCAAGCTCGGCGAGCGCTTCGACGTCGTCATCTTCATGGGCGTGCTCTATCACCTGCGCCATCCGCTGCTGGCGCTCGACACGCTCTACGAGAGCGTCGTCGACGACATGCTGATCTTCCAGAGCATGCAGCGCGGCAGCAGAGAAGTGGCGCACGTCGAGGAGAACTATCCCTTCTGGGAGACGTCGATCTTCGATCAGGAAGGCTATCCGCTGATGTACTTCGTGGAGCAGCGCTACTCGAACGATCCGACGAACTGGTGGATCCCGAACCGGGCCTGCGTCGAGGGGATGCTCCGCAGCGCGGGGTTCCGGATCGAAGCGCACCCGGAGGACGAGGTCTACATCTGCCGCCGCGGCGAACGGCCGACGTTTGGAGACGCATAACGAATGGCTGTCGAAGCGGTAATGCTGTGGAACGAACCCAACAATCTTTCACACTGGGACTTCGAGATGGATCCGGAGTGGAAGATCTTCTCCGAGATGATGTCGCTCGCCGCGCAGGCGGTGAAAGGAGTCAACGCCTCGCTGCCCCGCGTTCTCGGCGGGATCTCGCCGATCGACCCCCGCTTCATCACCCGGATGAAAGAGCAGGGGGTGCTGGAGCATCTGGACGTCGTGGCGGTGCATGGCTTCCCGCTGGACTGGAACCACTGGCAGATCCAGGAGTGGCCGGACAAGCTGCAGGAGATCCGGGACGTGACGGACCTGCCGATCTGGATCAGTGAGGTCGGCGTCTCGACGTTCGGCGCCGAGGAGGTGCAGCTCTTCGGGTTGAAACGGACGATGGAGCTGGTGCTGTCTCAGGTGCCGCGCGTGCACTGGTACTCGCTGTACGACCTGCCGAAAGCGTGGCCGGCGACGACGCGGCATCGCGAGGCGGAGGGCTCGTCCTACTACCGGCACTTCTACATGGGCGTCCTCCGCGAGGACGGCACGCCGAAGCTGGCGCTCGAAGCGCTGCGCGAGTACACGCCGGAGCTGGGCATCTGCCAGTGGTTCCACTACGAGGACCATCGCCTGGACGACGCCGTGGCCTGGATGCGCCGCCTCGGGGTGAAGAAGCTGCGCACGGGCCTGAGCTGGGCCGATCACCACCGCCCGAACGCGCTGGAGTGGTTCGACCGGCAGATGAAGGCGCTGGAGGAGTTCGACGTGACGGTGACGTACTGCTTCACCCCCGGCTCGCGCGGCCTCCGCGACCACTACACCTCACCACCGCAGAGGGTGGAGGAGTTCGCGGAGTTCTGCGCGGAGATGACGCGGCGGTACGCGTAGGGGAGTTGGGCGGTTGGCGGTTGGGCGGTTGGGCGGTGGGATGTAGGGCAGACACTCTTGTCTGCCGGGTTCCCTGGTCCACGGACAGACAGGAGTGTCTGTCCTACATGTGTCTGTCCGACATTGGCCACCGCCCAACCGCCCAACCGCCAACTGCCCAACCCTTCCCACCCGTTCAATTTCTGCACGGTTGTTCAGCTCTCGCACGCTAGGGCATTTCTTACGTCAGTAACTAAGTCGTTTCCTCACGGCCACTTGCCTCTTTTGCACGGCGTGGCGTCACCATTGCGGATTGGATCGGCGGGTCCGAAAGGGTACGCAATCCAATGACTGATACGACGCGGCGCAGGCGACCGGCCATTTTCCGGCTCTACGCGACACTGGCCGTCCTGAACGTGCTGACGCTCGCGGTGATGGTGTTCCTGCACCACCGCCTGGCCGCGCTGCACGAGCGCTCGGTCATGGTCAACGAGCAGTGGGGGAGCCGCGCCGGCCACGTCGATGAGCTGGCGGTGCTGGCGGGCCGGGTGACGTCGCCCGCGAGCGACGTCTTCGAGTCAGGCGACGTTGCGGGCGAGCGGCAGCGGCTGGCGGCCAGCGCGGCGGCGTTCCGGCGGGCCCTCGAGCGCTCCGAGGCGCTGTTGCGCCACGAACTGCCGCAGGGCGAGGCCCTGCCGATGCTCGACCGGCTGCAGGACCTGCGCTCCACGATGAACACCATCATCGTGAAAAGTGAGACGGTGCTGACGCTCCTGGAGCAGGGCCACACGGCCGATGCCGCGGCGCAGACCGCCGCCGTCTCCCGCACCTACGCCAAGGCTCGCACGGCGCTGCTGTCGCTGCGGCGCGTGTCGCGGACGATTCAGGCGGGTGCGCTGGCGGCGCAGTCCCAGGAGCGGATGAAGCTCCGCCGCGCCGAGGTCGCATTCTTCGCGCTGATCGTGCTGACGCTCTTCGGCACGTACGTCTACGGCCGCAGCCTCGCCGGCCAGCACCTCTTCCTCAAAGAGCTCGAACAGCGCGAGGCCGATCTGTGCCGCCTCAACGCCGCCTTGAAGGCCAGCGACGAACGCTTCGCGCTCGCCTCGCGCGCCACGACCGACGTGATCTGGGACTGGGACGTCACCGGCAACTCCATCACCTTCTCGAATTCACTCGTGACCCGCTTCGGCTATCCGAAAGCGGGGGCGATGGACGTCAACTTCTGGTTCGACGCCATCCATCCTGATGACCGGGAGCGCGTCGGCGCCAGCCTCCACTCCGCCCTCAACGGCGGCGAGGAGCGGTGGAACGACGACTATCGCTACCGCCGCAACGACGGCACCTACGCCTGGGTCTTCGACCGCGGGACGATCCTGCGGGAAGAAGGAAAGCCGGTGCGGATGATCGGCGCGATCCTCGATATGACCGATCGCGTCGACGCCGCCACCGCCGTCTCGGCACTGAGCCGCCAGAACGAAATGATCCTGCAGTCGACCGCCGAAGGCATCTTCGGCATCGACCTGGAGGGGAACACGAGCTTCGTCAACGAGACGGCGGCGGCCATGCTCGGTCACACCGTGGACGAGTTGAAGCGCGGGCGCATTCACGACCTCGTGCACCACACACGCGACGACGGCAGCCACTATCCGTGGACGGAGTGCCCGGGATACATCAGCCTGACGCGCGGCACCGACCAGACGACGGCCACGGAAGTCTTCTGGCACAAGGACGGGCGGAGCATCCCGGTCGAGTACGCGAGCCGTCCGATCCGCGACGAGCTGGGGGAGATCGTCGGCGTCGTCGTCTCGTTCCGGGACATCAGCGAGCGGCGGGCCGTGGAGCGGATGAAGGACGAATTCGTCTCCATTGTCAGTCACGAGCTGCGCACGCCGCTGACGTCGATCCGCGGTGCGCTCGGCCTCCTGGCGGGCGGCCGCCTCGGCGAGCTGCCGCAGAAAGCGCACCGCATGCTCGACATCGCGGTCTCGAACACCGACCGCCTCGTGCGCCTCATCAACGACATCCTCGACATCGAGCGGATGGAGTCGGGCAAGATCACGCTGTCGCGGCAGGCCTGCGACACGCGAGGGCTGCTCGAACAGGCGGCGGACGTGATGCGTCCGATGGCCGAGCGGGCGCAGGTCCAGCTCAACATCGACGCCTGCGACGCGAGTCTCTTCGCCGACTCCGACCGCCTCGTGCAGACGCTGACGAACCTCGTCAGCAACGCCATCAAATTCTCCGGCCCCGGCACCACCATCACGCTCTCCGCGGCGTGCGAGCCGGAGCGGGTGACGTTCAACGTCAGCGACCAGGGGCGGGGCATTCCGCGCGAGAAGCTGGAGGCGATCTTCGAGCGTTTCCAGCAGGTCGACGCCTCCGACTCGCGCGAAAAAGGCGGCTCCGGCCTCGGCCTCGCCATCTGCCGCAGCATCGTCCGCCAGCACGGCGGCGAGATCTGGGTGGAGAGCGAAGTGGGCAAGGGGAGCCGCTTCCGTTTCGCCATCCCGCGCATGAGCGCCACGACGCAGCCGAAGGAGCACGCTGTGGCCGCGCCGCCGACGCAGGGACGCTCGATCTTCGTGGTCGACGACGACGCGTCGGTGCGCGAGGTGATGATGACGCTGCTGGAAACGCGCGGCTATCGCGCCGCCGGCTTCGCGTCGGGGGAGGAGCTGCTCGCGCAGGCCGATTTCGCGTTCGCCGACGCCATCCTCCTCGACCTGAACATGCCTGGTATGAACGGCTGGCAGACGCTCGCCGCGCTGAAGGACCGGTCCGATGCTGCGAGCGTCCCGGTCGTCATCGTGAGCGTGCTGGCGCCTGATGTGGCAGTGCTGGGCGGGCCGCAGTTGGGCCCGCCCCAAGTTGCGGGCGTCGGGCCGCAGCAGGGCCCGCCCCAAGTTGCGGGCGTCGGGCCGCAGCAGGGCCCGCCCAGAGTTCCGGGCGTGGCCGGCTGGGTGCAGAAGCCGCTCGAAGAGCAGACGCTCGTCACGGCGCTCGAGCGGGCCATGGGCAACGTCAACCGCCGCGCCTCCGTGATGCTGATCGAGGACGACGCCGACCTGGCGCGCGTCATCTCCGCCTCGTTCGAGCGGCACGGCATCGACGTCGTGCATGCCTCCACCGGCGGGGAGGCCATCGAGCTGGTGCAGAAGGCCAGCCCCGACCTGCTGGTCCTCGACCTCGTGCTGCCGGGGATCGACGGCTTCGGCGTCATCGACTGGCTCAAGGATCACGGCCTGCTCGAGCGCGTGCCCCTCGTCGTCTATTCGGCGGACGAGCCTTCGCCTTCGCAACGCGAGCGTCTTCGCCTCGGGCCGACCGAGTTCCTGACGAAGAGCCGCGTCTCCCCCGACGAATTTGAAATGCGTGTCGTGCAACTACTCGACACGATGACCGGAAAAGGAGAGATCTCCAATGTCGCGTAAACGCATTCTGCTGATCGACGACGAAGACGACATTCGCGAGGTGGCGATGCTCGCCCTCGAAACGGCCGGTGACTACGACGTCGTCACGGCGGATGGCGGACGCAAAGGCATCGAGACCGCCGCGGCCGTCCGTCCGGACATCATCCTGCTGGACGTGATGATGCCGGAGCTCGACGGACCGTCGACGTTCATGCACCTGCAGGAGCAGGACGAGACGCGCGGCATCCCGGTCGTGTTCCTCACGGCGAAAGTGCAGGCTGCCGACCGCCGCCATCTGGCCGCCCTCGGCGCGTGCGGCATCATCGCCAAACCGTTCGACCCGATGACCCTGGGTGACGAGATCTCGGAGCTGGCGTCATGGTGAGCGAAATGTCGATGACCGAAATGTCGATGACCGAAATGGACGAGACCATGGCCATGACCTCCATCTGCCGCGTGCAGTGCAAGCAGTGCTCGGCCCGCTTCGACGCCATGACGGCGCCGTGGTGCCGCTGCGTGACGAAGAAGATCTCCGTCGCCTGCCCGGAATGCCGCTTCTGCCTCTGCAAGGCCTCGCAGGCGGCCGTGACCTCGTTCTGGTTCAACGCGCCGCAGCCGCTCGTCCAGCGCCGCCGAGACGAACAGGCCCGCCGCGCCGCCGCCGCCGCCATGCACCGGCCGGAGGACAAGACGACCGTGCTGATCGTCGACGACGACGAGGAGATCCGCCTCATCGCCGAGTACGCCCTGCAGCAGATGGGCTACCAGACGGTGACGGCGCCGAGCGCCGACGCCGCGCTGGAAGTGCTGGCGAAGACGCGCCCGGACGTGGTGCTGACAGACGCGCTGATGCCGAAGACGGACGGCCGCGAGCTCTGCCGCCTGATCAAAGAGCGCGATGCGGCGCTGAAGGTGGTGGTCATGACCTCGCTCTACACCGGTACCCGCTACCGCAACGAAGGCATGACCCGCTTCCGCGCGGACGAGTACCTGGCCAAGCCCATCGACTTCACGCAACTGCAGACGATCCTGGAGAAGCTCGTTCCGAAGGCCGCCTGATGATCACGCCCGAGTATCTGAAGACGCGCTTCCTCTCCGGCCTGGAGCGCCGCACGATGGAGCTGTATTCGCTGATCGACGTGGGCGACGAGGACGGCATCTACCGCGCCTTTCACAGCCTGGCCGGTATCGGCGGAACGTACGGCTTCCACGAGGTGACGCGGCTGGCCCGCGAAGGGGAGGAGCACAGCGCCACCGGAGACCGCGCGGCCATGCGCCGCATCGTGGAGAGGATCACCGCCGCCGCGCTTTCCTGAGCCGTTTTCGGAGAGCGGTGGCGAACGCCACCGCTCTTTTTGCACGTGTACCAAAGCGGTGGCGTTCGCCACCGCACTCCGAGAAATGCCCCATCGCCGTTACACTTCCGCCATGGCGTGGTGGATCTGGATTGTCCTTGGTTTCTTCCTGCTCGGGGCCGAGCTCGCCTCCGCGACTCTGCACGTCGGATTTTTTGCCATCGGCGCCTTCGTTGTGGCCATTCTCAAAGGCATCGGCGTCGAGCTTCCACTCTGGGGCGAGATCATCGTCTTCACCATCACGTCGCTCATCGCGTTTCTGTTCATACGCCCGATCGTGATGCGGAAGCTGAAGCTCACCGGGACGAAGGTCGTCGATTCGCTCGTCGGGGAACAGGCCGTCGCCATGACGGACCTGGAGCCGGACGAGACGGGGAAGGCGGAGATGCGCGGCAGCACCTGGAACGCGCGCAACGTCGGATCGGAGCGCATCGCTCGCGGTGAGCGCTGCGTCGTGGAAGCAGTCGAAGGTCTGGTGCTGTACGTCAAAGGGAGAGCACACCATGGGTGAGTTAATCGTTGCACTGGTCATTTCCGTCTTCGCGATCTTCGTCATCTCGCGCATCGCCCGCGTCGTTCCGCAGCAGCAGGCGTGGGTCGTCGAGCGTCTCGGCAAATACTCCGGCACGCTGAACGCCGGCTTTCACATCCTCTGGCCGATGATCGACACGGTCCGTTACCGCCACTCCCTCAAGGAGATCGCCCTCGACGTGCCGGAGCAGATCTGCATCACCAAGGACAACGTCCAGGTCGGTGTCGACGGCGTCCTCTACTTCAAGGTGCTGAACCCCGAGCGCGCCTCTTACGGCATCTCCGACTACACGTACGCCATCTCCCAGCTCGCGCAGACGAACCTGCGCAGCGAGATCGGCAAGATCGACCTCGACAAGACGTTCGAAGAGCGGACGAACATCAACTCCTCCGTGGTCAGCGAAGTGGACAAGGCCTCGGAAGCGTGGGGCGTCAAGGTCCTGCGCTACGAGATCAAGAACATCACGCCGCCGAAGGACGTCCTCGCGGCGATGGAAAAGCAGATGCGCGCCGAGCGTGAGAAGCGCGCCGTCATCCTGACGTCGGAAGGCCACCGCGACGCCTCGATCAACACCGCCGAGGGCGACAAGCAGCAGGTCATCAAGGCGTCGGAAGCGAAGAAGCAGCAGGCCATCAACGAAGCCGAAGGCCAGTCGGCGGCGATTCTCTCGGTTGCCACCGCCACCGCCGAAGGCATCCGCCGCATTGCCGAAGCGCTGAGCACCCCTGGCGGCCAGGAAGCGATGCAGCTTCGCCTCGCCGAGCAGTACATCATCCAGTTCGGCCAGATGGCCAAGCACGGCACGTCGATGATCGTCCCGGCCAACCTGGCGGACGTCAGCTCGATCCTGGCCATGGCCACGAGCTCGCTGAACAAGCACCCGCAGCAGGTCTCCCCGACGATTCCGGTGCGCACCCCCTCCCTCCGCGCGGAGTAACCGGCGCGTTGACCGCCGCACGATCCCG